>JADZEM010000186.1 GCA_020850535.1 Chloroflexota bacterium | reverse complement strand
GGACGCCGCTCTGCGGCCCACCCCGAATCAGCAATGGTTCCCGCCCGATTCGACGGCTGCCGACCTCCTGCAACCCTCAACATGGCCCAGCACCATCAGAACTGCCACTTTTCGGCCGGGCTTCTAGTGGTCTGTCAGTCGTAACCTGCCGGGTTGGATCTCTGCCGACGCTTCACCGTCATCGCGAGCGAAGCGACCCGTTCGGCACGCTCAGGGCAAGCCTGAGGCCCCTCCCCCCAGGGCGATGGCATGTTCATTGGTGTACCCGGAGCATCATGGAACGGGCGGTCGGGGACTGAAGTCCCCGCCTACACGCATGCCGTCGCTGCGCGACGGACACCGGGAACGGCAGGCACTGGTGCGACTGGCGCGTCGCGCAGCGACTGCAGGATGGTAGGCGGGGCTTTCAAGCCCCGACGAGGCGGCACGACGACATCAACATGCAATCGCCCTGACGACCTCCCCCGTCATCCCGAGCGACGTGAGCGTGCGAACGCAGTCGAGGGATCTTCCTCACGCCACAGAAGGAGAAGATCCCTCTCCACTCCGCTCGTGCCTCGCTGCGGTCGGGATGACGACCGGCACTGAGCGACCCTGTGATCGACGCCAGACGAGCCACTAGCCGTCGATGGCGCGCAGCAATGACGCTTCGATCTTGCCAGCGACCGTCGCGCGGTTGAAGCGGTCGAGGATCGTGGCGCGGCCTGCTGCGCCGTGAACAGCCCGTCGTTCAGGGGCGTCCGCCAGCGTCGTGATGGCGGCCGCCAGTGCGGACGGATCGGCAGGCGGCGTCACGATGCCGGCATCGCTCTCGGCTACCAGCCGGGCGGCCACCCCCTCGCCGCTGAAGATCACCGGGCGGGCCATCGCCATCGCTTCGAGGATCCGGACCGGCAACTGCCCCCGCGTCACGGGCATCGGCAACAGCGCACTGACCGAGATGTCCGATGCGGCCAGCAGCGCCCGGATGCGGGCATGCGGCTGGGCCGGCAGCAGCGTCACGTTTGTCAGGCCGCGTGAGGCGAGCGTCTCGGTCACTGCCGCCCTCTGGGAGCCGTCGCCGACGATCAAGAAGTGCACGTCGAGCCGCGCCGCGAGTTGCCCGGCAGCGTCCAGGATGGCGTCGTAGCCGTACACGAAGCTGACCGTCCCGATGCAGGCGACGACCACCTTGTCGGCCAGTCCGAGTTCGGCGCGGACGCGCAGCCGCTCCGACGCGGCAAGCGTCGGGTCGAGGAACGTCGCATCGACGCCGTTCGTCACCAGGTCGATCTTCTCGGCCGGCACGCCGTCGGCGGCGATCTGATCCCGCCAGCGTTCGGTGACCACGATCAGCCGTCGGCTGGCCCGGTACACTCCCCGCTCGAACAGGTGTGCGGCCTGGATCGCCCGCTGGTTCTTGAGCGCGCCAAGCTCGATGGGGACGGCCGGCCAGAGGTCGGAGACGTGCAGGACCATCGGGGCGCGCAGGGCCGCGCTGTAGAGCGCCCCGGTGAATCCGAGGAAGAGCGGCGGGCTCTCGACCAGGATCACGTCGCGCGGCCCGACCGCCGGCAGGGCCGCCAGCGCCGACCCCGTGAACGACAGCTGATTCGCCAGCCGCAGCCCGATCGAGCCGCCGGGCTTCGCGTAGGTCCAGGTCCGTTCGACCTGGATGCCGTCGATCCGCTGGCTCAGGCGGGGCGACCGCCGATAGCGCTCGGGGATGACGCCCGTCGGGTAGGACGGCATCGCCGTCACGACGGCCACATCATGACCACGGTCGCGCAGAAAGCGCGCCGTGCCGCTCAGCCGGGTCTGTGGCGCGCCGACCTCGGGCGGATAGTGATGCGTAAGGATCAGGACGCGCATACTGCTGCCATGCACACGCGCGGGATGATACCGGTCGGCCGGCGGCTTCGGGTCCTGCAGCTCGACCCGAACGCCAACACGCCGCCCTACGACCGCGCCCTGTGCGCCGCCCTGGCCGCCGCCGGCTGCGATGTGACGTTGGCGACCTCTCGCTTTCTCTACGAGAGGCTGCCCGCGCCGCGGGGCTACCGGCTCGATGAGCGCTTCTTTCGGGTGGCCGGGTCTGGGGCGGCCCGACAGATCGGGCTGACCGGCCGGCCGTCCGCGCGGCGCGCGCTGAAAGCCGCCGAGTACCCGCTGAACTGGCTGACGCTGCTGGCCGATCTGCGTCGCCACCCGGCGGACGTCGTTCACATCCAGTGGAGCTTCGAGCCGCGCCTGGATGCGCGTCTCGGGCCGCTGATCCGACGTCGTGGCGTGCCGCTGGTCTACACGGTCCACAACCTCGCGCCGCACGACGCTCCGCCGGCCGTCGCTGCCCGCTACGAGCGGCTGTTCCGGCGTGCCGACGGCCTCGTGGTCCACAGCGAGCGCAGCGCCGCCGCGCTCCGCGACCGTTGGGGCATCGCTCCAGATCGTATCGCCGTCGTGCCCCACGGGCCGCTGCTCCTCGACACGCCGCCGCTCCCGCGTGCTGAAGCCCGCCGTCAGCTTGGCCTGCCGCCCGACGCCGAGCTGATCCTGTTCGCGGGGCTGATCGAGCCGTACAAGGGCCTGGCTGACCTGATCGAGGCGTTCGCTCTGGTGGCTCCTGAGCGCCCATCGGCCCGACTGGTCGTCGCCGGGAAACCGAACGAGCCGTTCGGCCCGTACCGGCAGCGGCTCGAAGCGCACGGCCTGCTGGACCGCGCCATTTTCGACCTGGCCTTCCTGCCAGAGTCGCGGCTGGCCGCCTACCTCAGCGCCGCCGATCTGCTGGTGTTGCCGTATCGCGAGACGACCGCCAGCGGCATGCTCTTCTCGGCGCGAGGCGTTGCCTGCCCCGTCGTCGCCACCGCCACCGGCGATCTCCCCGAGGTCATCGCGGACGGCGAGAGTGGCCTGCTGGCTCCGCCCGGCCAGCCCGTCGAGCTTGCTGCCGCCATCTCACGCCTGCTGGCCGATCCGGATCTCGCCGCGCGCCTCGGCCTGGCCGGCCAGCAAGCAGCCGCCACCTCCGAGAGCTGGGCGGTTGCCGCCGAGCGTCTGACGACCTTCTACCGACGCCTCGTCGGCGGAGGCTGACGGTCGGGAGTGTGACGTTTCGTACCTTTCGTCGCGGCGCGCCGATCCGGTAGCCTTAGCGCTATGTCGCCCTCGAAGGTCGTACGTGACCACGCCACCGTCGCCGACCGCCCCCAGGCATGCTGCGTCATCCCGCGCTGAGGGCGGCCCTCGCCGTCGTCCTGGTGCTCGGCGTTGGGTACACGCTCTGGCGAAGCTGGAATGACCCGACCCTCGCAGACTACCAGTGGCAGTTTCACCCGCTGCCGGTCGGCATCGCCTTCCTGCTGATGGTGTGTACGTCGATCTCGACGGCGCCACTCTGGCTGATCATCTATCGGGGGCTGGGCGGCAACGTCAGCACGCTCGACGGCTGTCGCATCTTCCTGGTGACGAATATCGGCAAGTATCTCCCAGGCAAGGTGATGCACGCGGCCGGGCGCGTGGCGCTCCTCAGCGAGCGCGGCCAGCCGGCCTCGATTGGCGTCACCAGCGTCCTGGTGGAGCTGGCGCTCTCGCTGCTGGGGGCGGCGCTGGTGAGCGTCATCAGCATCCCGATCCTCTTGCGCGGCCAGGGCATCGCCGAGCACCTGGAGCTGATCGGCTGGGTCTCCTGGCTGGCGTTGCCGGCCGGCCTGATCGGGCTGCACCCCCGCGTGATGGGCCCGATCCTGCGCTTCGCCTCGAAGAAGCTGCCCGGCAAGAACACCGAGCTGTGCACCGACCTGCCGCCCTACCGCGTGATCATCCTGCTGCTCGCCGGGTACGTGGTGCTCTGGGTCACGATGTCGATTGGCCTGTTCGCCACGGCGCACACGGTGGTCGGCTGGGAGACGCTGTCCTGGGCCGACCTGCCGGCCGTCAGCGGCATCGCGGCCCTGAGCTACCTGTTCGGGCTGGCGGTGCCGATCGCGCCGGCCGGGCTGGGCGCGCGTGAGGGATTGATGACGGTCTTGCTCACCGCCATCGGCATGCCAGCCCCCGCCGCCGCCGTCACCAGTATCCTGTACCGCATCGTGTCGGTGTCGGCTGAGCTGGCGTCGGCCGGGCTGTCGGCGGTCCTCGCTCGCGGACGGTAGACCTCGCGGACCAGTTCGCGCCAGTCGGCGCAGAAGGCTGACGTGGACCATGGCGATTGTGGTGCAAGACCTTGACTACGAGCACCCTGGCGGCGGCCTGCTCTTCAGCGGCGTCTCGTTTCGGATAGGCGACCGCGAGCACGCCTCGCTGGTCGGCGTCAACGGCGTCGGCAAGAGCACGCTGCTGAGGCTGCTGGCCCGTGAGCTGCAGCCGAGCAACGGCGCGATTCAGATCGACGGTCGGCTGCAGTACATGCCGCAGCAGGTACATCGCGGTGATGCTGACGCCACGGTCCGCGAGTTGCTGGCCTACGTCTCACCCGAGCCGCTCCGAACGCACGCCCTCGAGCTGATCGACGCCGAGCGCGCCCTGATGTCGGATGCCTCGGACGACGCCGGCGTGCGGTACGCCGACGCCATCGCCCACTGGGGTGAGGCTGGCGGCTACACCCTGGAAGGGCTGTGGGATCGCTGCACGGCGTCGGTCCTCGGGCAGACGCTGGATCAGGCCGCCGATCGCCCCGTGCGTCAGTTGTCGGGCGGCGAGCAGAAGCGGCTGGCGCTCGAAATGCTGCTGACCTCCGACTGCGAAAACCTCCTGCTGGACGAGCCAGACAACTTCCTGGACATCGTCGGGAAGCGCTGGCTGGAGCGGCAGCTCAACGCGCTCAACAAGACGGTTCTGCTGGTCAGCCATGACCGTGAGCTGCTGGTGCGCGCCACACGCAAGGTCGTGACGCTTGAAGGACACGGCGCGTGGGTGCATGGCGAGTCGTTCGGCACGTACTACGAGGCCCGTGAGGCGCGCCAGGAGCGGCTCGAAGAGGCGTTGCAGCGCTGGAACGACGAGGAGCGCCGGCTGTTCCAGTACTTCCGCACCATGAAGATTCGGGCGGCATCGAGCGACGCGAACGCATCGCGGGCGGACGCTGCTGAGACCCGCTGGCGGAAGTTCGTGGAGGCCGGCCCGCCGACGCCGCCCGTTCGCAACCAGCGGATTCGGATGCGGCTGCGCGGCTCGGACTCGGGCCGCAAGGTGCTGGAGTGCACCGGCCTGGAGATCGACGGGCTGATCCACCCGTTCGACCTGCTGATCCGCCAGGGCGAGCGTGTCGCTGTCCTCGGGCCGAACGGCACGGGCAAGTCGCACTTCCTGCGGCTGGCGGCAGGCGAGCCGGTCAGGCACTCCGGCATGCTGCAGTACGGTGCGCGCATCAAGGTCGGCTATTTCAGCCAGTTGCACGAGCATCCGGAGTGGCGCGGGCTGACGGTGCTGGAGATCCTCCAGCGCGCGGACATCTCGCTGTCGTCCTCGATGGCGATCCTGGCCCGCTACGAGCTGCAGCCGTGCGCCCAGCAGCGGTTCGAGACGCTGTCGGGCGGGCAGCAGGCGCGCCTGCAAGTCCTGTTGCTGGAACGGGCTGGCGCGAATCTCTTGCTGCTGGACGAGCCGACCGACAACCTGGATCTCGACTCGTCGGAGGCGTTGGAGCACGCCCTCGACGAGTTCACGGGCACGGTGGTCGGCGTGACCCACGACCGCTGGCTGATGCGCTCGTTCGACCGGTTCCTGTTGTTCGACGATGCGGGAGAGGTCAGCGAGGCCCCGGACCTCGACGCGATGCTGCCGGTCCTGGCCGGCGAGGTCGCGGTGGCCGAGAGCGGCCGGCGGCTCAAGCGGCTGACGCTCGCCCCGCCAAAGGCGCAGGTGGCGGCGACCCCTGCTCGCCGCGAGAAGCAGAGGAACCGCCAGCCGTAGCGGCCCGCGTCAGCCGCCCAAGAGACTACTCCAAGAAGCCGCGAATGTAGCGCGGGGGCCTGTCACTCGCCTACCGTTGTGCCAAGGGGCGGGGGACAAGCACCAGAGGCGGAAAGCTCAGCGGCTTGGGCTTTCGAGTGGGGGCAGAGGAGGCAGCGGGCGTCGACGGCCTGCAGGGCGCCCACGATCTACACTACCTGGCCGGCGGCCTGATGCTCGCCAACAGCTACCCTATGCCGACCCTCGCGGAGATCCTCGGCCACGCACCGGCCGTACTCATGAAGGCCCACGTGCATGCGATCCCCCAGCACGTCGTCAGCCGCACACGCAACATGGCCGACGTGCTGCCATGGATCGGCCCGGCAGCGCCCGCCGAGACGCGCCCGGCAGCGCCCGCAGCCGTACATTCAGCCGTACCCACGCCGCTCGCTACTCCTGGTACAAGTACCAACCTGAGGTTTACAGGTTCCTAACCTCCCGGGCAGTTGCCGCCCTCTCTCCTAACCTCCCCTCAACGTTCGTCCTCTCCGGCTGCTAACCCGCATCGCCGTAGACTGGTGGAGACGTTGAAGACACGCGTTCGGCGGCCGTCCAGGCGTCGGCACGCGAGACGGTCTTGGAGGTGCGGGCTGTGGCGGACGGAGACACGCGCAGCCGTGTGGCGCTGCTGCTGCGCCGAGCCGGCTTCGGGGCCAGCCCGAGCGAGCTGGAGCGGTACGTCAAGCTGGGTGTGCCGGGGACGCTGGACGAGCTGCTGCAGCCCGAGAAGGTCGAGGAGGACTTCGACGGCCTCCTCAACAGCCTGAGCGGCCACCTGATCGACCTGCAGAACATCGAAGACGTGCAGACGTGGTGGCTGTACCGGATGGTCCGCAGCCGCCGCCCGCTGGTCGAGAAGATGACGCTCTTCTGGCACGGGCACTTCGCCGTCTCGAACCAGAAGGTGACCAATCCGCTGGCGATGCACGCGCACCTGGCCACGCTGCGCCAGCATAGCCTGGGCAACCTCCGCGACATGCTGATGGCGATCTCGCGCGATCCAGCGATGCTCGTCTGGTTGGACGGCAACACGAACCGCAAGGGCGCGCCGAACGAGAACTACGGACGCGAGTTGCTGGAGCTGTACACGCTCGGCATCGGCAACTACACCGAAGCCGACGTTCGGGCCGCCGCCCGCGCCTTCACCGGCTGGAACCTGAACGGCGCCGAGTTCTTCTTCAACCGCAACCAGCACGAGTTCGGCCCGAAGACGTTCATGGGCGAGACGGCCGACTTCGACGGTGGCGACATTGTGAATATGGTCGTCGGACACAAGGCAACTGCCGAGCGGATCTGCCGCAAGCTGTTCGCGTTTTTCGCCTACCCCAACCCCGAGCCAGCGCTGCTCGGATCGCTGGTCGGCGCGTACCTGGACTCGAGATACGACATCCGGGCCATCGTCGGCGCGATCCTCAGGTCGGACGCCTTCTACTCCGACGAGTCGCGTTACGGGCACGTGAAGTCGCCCACCGAGTACGTGGTCGGGGCCGTCCGGATGCTCGGGGCGCAGGCCCGCGAGCGCAGCCTGATCGCCCTGATGCGCTCGATGGGGCAGGACATCCTCAACCCGCCGAACGTGGCTGGCTGGGCCGGCGGGCGGGCCTGGATCAACCCGACAACACTGCTGGAGCGCTTCAACTTCGCGGCGCGACTGGCGACGGCGCGCGGCGAGCCAAACGACGGCGGCTCGATCGATCCCGTCAAGCTGCTCGGCGACGATGTCAGGCTCGACGACGGCGCAAAGGTCGCCGAGCGGCTGGCGGGCCTGCTCGACATCGAGCTGTCACCTGAGTCGCACGCGGCGCTGGCGGCCTACGTGCAGTCGCCGTTGACCTTCCCGCCCTACGTCACGGGCGCGCCAAACCCGCAGCAGATACAGATGGCGACGGACGCCCGGCTGCGCGGCGCGATCCACCTCGCCGTCGCGAGCACCGAGAACCAGATCGGCTGAGTGAGTCCCCCCTCACCCGCCGATTCACGCCCGTCCGCCCACGATCCACGACCTACGGCCCACGACCTACGACCCACGACTCACACCCAGGAGCGAGCAGCATGGAGCGGCGATCTCGACGCAACTTCCTCAAGGTGAGTGGCGCAGGCGCGCTGACCGTCGGCCTCGCGGCCGGCTGCGCCGCTCCGGCGACGCCGCCGACCGCGACGGCCGCGGCCGCCCCTGCGCCGGCCGCAAAGCCAAAGTCGAAGCCGGCTGAACGGGCCGCCCAGGCTCCGCGGCCGACCGCTCAGCCGACCACCGCGCCGGTCCAGGCCGCACCGCCACCGGCGCCGACCCAGGCCGCCCGGCCGGTCGTGCCGCCGGAGAGCCGCGTCCTGGTCATGGTGCAGCTTGGCGGCGGCGACGATGGCCTCAACCTGCTCGCGCCGTACGGCAACGGCCTGTACTACGACCTGCGCCCAAAGGTCGCCATCGCCCAGAGCGACGTGCTGCCGCTGAATAACGAGTTTGGACTGCATCCCAGCGTCAAGGCGTTCAAGCGCCTCTACGACGAGGGCAAGTTCGCGATGATCCAGGGGGTTGGCTACCCCAACCCCTCGCGGTCGCACTTCCGCTCGATGGACATCTGGCACACCGCCCGCACCGATGCCAACGCCGACCAGGGCTGGCTCGGCGCGTTCATGGCGGAGGTCTACAAGGTCGGGGACAGCCCGTTCCAGTGTGTCAACATCGGGAACGCCATCCCGAAGGCGATGCTCTCGCCTCACGCACCCGCCGCCGCCGTGCAGGACGCGACGACGTTTCAGTTCCTGGCCGACCGCAAGCTGCCGACGGGCAAGGATCCGCTGTTGAAGACGTTCGGGCAGATGTACGCGAAGCCCGGCCGCAAGCTCCCGACGATGGAGCTGGTGTCGGAGGGGTACGGCGCGACGGTCAAGGGCGTCGAGCAACTGGGGGTGTCCACCGAGAAGTATCAGCCGGCCACGCCGTATCCGCAGCATCCGTTCGCCAAAGCGTTGCAGAACGTTGCCCAGATGATCGCCGCGAATCTCGGGACTCGCGTCTTCTACGTGTCGCTCGGCGGCTTCGACACGCACTCCAACCAGAAGCCGGCCCACGCAACCCTGCTGACCCAGGTCTCGAACGGGCTGGCCGCCTTCCAGAAGGATCTGGAGCAGATGGGCAAGGCCGACAACGTCCTGGTCCTCGGGTTCTCCGAGTTCGGGCGGCGGGTCAAGGAGAACGGCAGCGGTGGCACCGATCACGGCGCGGCCGGTCCGATGTTCGCCATCGGCAACGCCGTCAAGCCCGGGCTCTACGGCGAGGTCCCGAGCCTGACCGACCTGGACGACGGCGACCTGCGCCACACGGTCGACTTCCGGTCGGTGTACGCCACGGTGCTGGAGAACTGGTTTAGGACGCCGTCCCAGCAGATCCTGGGCGGCTCCTACGAACGGCTTGGGTTCCTGGGCTAGTGGATTGTCAGTCGTGAACGACCGGGTCGGGTCACTCGACGCTTCCCCCGTCATCCCGAGCAAAGCGACCCATTCGGCAAGCTCAGGGCAAGCCTTGCGAACGAAGTCGAGGGATCTTCCCCTTCGTGGCTATGCGAAGAAGATCCCTCCACCCCGCTCGTTCCTCGCCGCGGTCGGGATGACGGAGGGGTGTGCTCGTTCCTCGCCACGGTCGGGATGACAAGGTTGCTGTGTACCCATCATGTCCAGCATGGCCGAGAACCAGCCCAGAGTGAGCCAGCGCCAACTGCCAGGCCAAACCGCTCCGGGCCGGTGCATCCTGACGTTGACGCGGACGCCGTCGCCGGACCATCCTACCCACGGCGGCAGCGTGCCGGGCGCGTCGGCTGCACTTCAGCGCGGGGAGCTGGCCCTTGGGCGTCGGGTTACCGCGTCGGCCACGCCTGGGTTCACTCGAGCCGTGGCAGCGCAATCAACTCGCAATCGTCTCGGCAGTCGCCGTCGCGTTCTGCGCCTTCGAGCTGAGCAACCCGTTCATCCCGCTCTACATCCGCCAGCTTGGCGTGGAGGACGTCAACGAGGCGGCCTTCTGGGCCGGCATGGTCTCGGGGATCACGCCGCTGCTGGCCGCGCTGATGGGGCCGATCTGGGGGTCCGTGGCCGACAAGTACGGCCGCAAGTCGATGGTGCTGCGCGCGCTGATCTGCATCGGGCTGATGCAGACCGCGACGGCCTTCGTCCCGAACGTCTACTGGCTGTTGGCGGCACGGGTCGTCATGGGGATGTTCGCGGGTTTCACGTCGATGTCGATGGCGCTGGCCATCGCGATCAGCCCACGCGAGCGGATGCCGCAGACCATCTCGCTGGTGCAGGCCGCGCAGATCGCGCCGACCGCCATCGGCCCGCTGATCGGCGGCCCGATCTCCGACTGGCTGGGCCTGCGCGCGGCGTTCATCGTGACCGGCATCATGCTGCTGCTCCCGATCTCGCTGATCGCCCTGACGCTCAACGAGCAACCCGTTGCTGCGCCGTCGGCGGCTCGCTCCGCGTCGAAGGGCGACCCGAAGGACGGCTCACTGTTCCGGCTGCTGCTCCTGCCGGGCTTCCCGGTGGCCGTGGCGATCCTCTTCCTGACCCGGTTCTCGGAGCGCGCCGTCCAGCCGACGATTCCGCTCTATCTGATTCAGCTCGACACCCCGGCGGCCCAGCTCGCGACCATCGCCGGCGTGACCGTCGCCGGCGGCGCCATCGCGGCCACCTGCTCGTCGATCCTCTACGGCCGGTGGGCGCGTCCTGAGACGACCCGGCGTCTGTTGTTGATCGTGCTGAGCGGCGCGTGCGTCGTCGCGGCGGCGTTCGTGCTGGCGCGCGGGTGGCCCGAGGTGCTCGGTTTGCGGATCGTGCTCGGGCTGCTGGCCGGCGGCACCGTCAGCCTTGCCTACACCATGGGCGCGCGGCTCGCACCGCCCGACCGCTCGGCGACCACGATGGCGCTCCTGGCGAGCTGCGGTATGCTCGGGACGGCGACCGCACCGCTGATCTCGGGCGTGATCGCCAGCCAGATCGGGCTCTGGTCGGTGTTCATCCAGACCGCCACGGCCTATCTGCTGGCCGTCGTGCTGCTGGCCCTGCCGGCACTCCGCGAGACGATGGCGACACGTCGCAGCCGCACGGCGGAAGCGAAGTCGTCATAGTTCGACTGCGCGCCACTGGCATCTTAGATTCTGGGTGGACTGTTTGCCGACGAATGCGTCTGACGATGAGTTCGGCGCCGCGTTGCGATCACCACGTGCAAGCAGCCATGTCGTCCTGAACGGACCGAGCTTGCGAGGGAGTGAAGGACCTCACCCGCTGACCGCCGACCTGGGTGTGAGATCCTTCGCGTCGCTCAGGATGAAATAGTGACTCGCAAGTTTTGCACGATGGGTGCGCTTCGTTCGGATCGACCCATCTGCCGCGCGGGGAGAGGCAGCGAGGGCCTCCACCGGTCCGAGGGTGACGGCCGCTACCGGAGCGCTGGCAGCACCGCGTCGCGGAACAGCGTCAGCGTGCGTTGCGCCTGTTCGAACGTCACGCCGGCCGGGAACACCCGGAGCTGCATGTTGGTGACACCGGCCTCGGCGTACGCCCGGATCGCCGCTGCCACCGTCTCAGGCGAGCCGACCAGCTGCATCGGGACCGGCCCGTCCAGACCGTGCGGATCGATGGCCGCTCCGCCGGCTGACACGGCATCGGCGTCCGAGTCGGCCAGTACCAGCAGCCGATTCAGCGCCACCCTGCCGTCATCAGGCGATGTCCCAAGGGCCGCTAACGCCCGCCGATAGTGCCCGATCTGGCGCACCACCAGCGCGTAGGACGAGTGCATCCCGCCGTACCAGGCGTCGCCGTGCCGTGCCGCGCGCTCGGCCGACCGGCCGATCATGCCGCCGACCCAGAGCGGCGGCCCGCCCGGTTGAACCGGCTGCGGCTGGACGGTGCCCGTCAGGCGGAAGCTCGCGCCGGTGAACCCCTCAGCGCCCCTCCAGAGCGCCCGCAGCGCCGACAGCGTGTCGTCCACGAACACGCCAACCCTCGCCGGCGGCACGCCGAACCGCTCGGCCAGGGCCGGGCTGCCCACCCCCGCCCCGACGATCAGCCGTCCGTCGCTCAGCACGTCGAGCAGCGCCGCTTCGTACGCCAGCCGCAGTGGATGGTAGGCCGGGATCACCAGCACGCCGGTCCCGAGCTTCAGCCGCGTCCGCCCGATCAGGCTCGCCAGCACCAGGAACGGCGCCGGCAGATGGATGCGGCCGGCGTCGGCGGAGTACTGCTCGCCAGCCCAGACCGAAGTGAACCCGCTCGCCTCGGCCAACGCCAGCAGCCCGTCGATCTGGGCTGTACGCTGTGCGACCGCCTCGGCCGGCCGCGCGAAGTCGATGGCAAGCCCGAACTCGATGGGACGACGTGGCACGAGACACAGCCCTCCGGTCTGGCCGAATGCGGCCTCGGCGGCGGGATGCGGCCTCGGCATCGGTTGGCGGGAATGGTAGCGGGCAGACGTGCCAGCCTGAGTCAGGCGGGCACCCGGCTCAGGGCTGGCATCACTTCGGTACACAGGAGCTGCAGCGAGCGCATCACGTTCGGGTGCGGGATATTCCGGCCACAGTTCAACTCGGCCAGCACCCCGGCGATGCCCAGCTCATCGCGCAGCTGCCCGAGCCGCGCGACCACCTGTTCAGGCGTGCCGATGACGACCTTCTCCCGCTGGACCTCCTCGTAGGTGATCTCCAGCAGGGCTTCGCCGCGCGTCCGGCGGATCTCGGCGTCGCCCACGCCCGGCTCGCGCGACGACTCGATCAACTGATCGCCCATCGCGCGGTAGAAGTCCATGATGCTGCGGTGCGGCTCGTCCTGGGCCTGGGCCGCCGTCTCCGCGATGTAGATCGGGATACGCAGGAACACGCCGCCCTCACCAGGGTGGCCGGCCTCGCGCCACGCTGCTCGATACGCCTGGATGTCGGGGATCAGGTCTGTGAGGTTGCCTTGCCGCACGGCTCCGAAGCACGGGTAGCCCTGCCGCCCCAGCACGGGAAACGTCTCAGGGGTCGTAGCGGCCACGCGGATCGGTGGGTGGGGCTGCTGGTACGGTTTCGGCATCACGGCGACGTTGTCGTAGTCGTAGTATGCGCCGTGGAAGGTCAGGGACGGCTCGGTCCAGGCCTGCTTGATGACGGCCAGCGCCTCGGCGAACCGCTCGCGGCTCTCGGCGTAGGAGATGCCGTAGCCGTGATAGGTCCGCGCGAAGCCGCTCCGCCCGACCCCGAAGATCAGGCGGCCCCGGCTCAGCTGATCGACGCTCGCCCACTCCTCGGCCAGCCGCAGCGGGTTGCCGAGCGGCAGCACCTGGACTGCCGTGCCGATCTTCATGCGTTCGGTACGCCCGGCGATGGCCGCCGCGATGGCCAGCGGCGACGCCAGCACCGAGTTACTCACGAAGTGGTGTTCGGCCAGCCACATCACGTCGAGGCCCCAGCGCTCAGCGGCATCGACGATCTCGAAGCCGGAGGTGAACACGTCGGCCTCGCTCTCGCCGGGCAGCCGCGAGAACTCATGGAAGACGCCCAGCTCCATGCCTGACCCCCTTGTCGCCATGTTGCCCTGCAACGGTAGCCGATCCCGGCCCGGAGTGCGACCGTTCACCGCACACCGGCGCGCGAATTGCAGAGCCGCCCGCCGAGGATGGGCTACCATCCCGGACGTGGGAGAGGGCGAGGACCGCCCTCCGGGAGTGACACTGTGCCAAAGAGCTTCAAGGACATGGTGGCCGAGGGCCGTGACGGCACGCCGATGGTGAGCCCGCGGGAGACCCAGCGGCGCATGAAGGACGAGCCGAACACGCTGGTGGTGGATGTGCGGGATGCCCAGGATCTGGCGGGGACGGGCATCATCCCCGGCGCAGTCAACGTGTCGCTCGGGACGCTGCCGCTGCGGGCCGACCAGGAGCTGCCCGAGAGCTTCCGCAATCCTGACCTGCAGGACCGCGACCGCCCGATCATCACCACCTGCGGCGGCGGTGGGCAGGCCTCGCTGGCGGCCAAGGTGCTCAAGGACATGGGCTTCAGCAACGTGAGCATCCTTGAGGGCGGCACCAACGGCTGGAAGGCGGCCGGCCTGGAGACCGTTCAGCCGAAGTAGCCCGTCGTCGCGAAGCGAGCGGAGGCGTGGCCGGCGCTCACGTCCGGGTGGTCTCTGGCTACTGCCCGATGGTCAGCCAGACCCGGTCGTGGCCGCCCCACGCCTTCAGACTGTAGCCGAGGGTCGGCGGCGAGCCGTGCAGCCGCGTCCCGACGGCCAGCTCCACGCCATCCCGCAGCGCCGCCTGGCAGGCGCGCAGGTCGGCAGCGGCAGCCCGGAACTCCGGCGAGCCGTCCGGGCTGCCCTCGACCCGCGCCACCAATTCCGCGGGCTGCCCGGCCACGGAGACCAGCACGACCTGCAGGTACGGCCCGGTTACTCGGATGGCCTGCGTCTCGCCGGACGGGGCCGGCTCGGGATCGCCGTCCGAGACGCCGACGCGGCGGCCCCCCGCGAACTGCCACGCATGCGTGGGCGTCGGCGGGTTGACCGGCACGCTGCGCCCATCTGGCACGTCGAGCGCCACCTGGGCGGCGAGATGGACGTGCCAGACCGGCCGTGGGCTGCTGGACGGCGGACAGAGCACCAGGATCGTCCAGTCCTGCGGCGCGCGCTCGGCCGCTGTCCGCAGAATGGCCGAGCGAAGGGCGCTCGTCAGCTCCTGCTTGCTGGCCGGCGGCGCCGTCACGACCGGGCGGCGACGTGGGGTCGGTTGCTCGGGCGCGGCCTGTGGGGCGGTCGGTGGGGGTGTTCCGGCCAGCCCGGCCTTCTCCTGCATGCGCCGGCGCGCGAAGAGCGCCAGCACGAAGAGCGCCAGCAGCGGCAGCCCGGTCAGCAGCGCCCAGAACGATGGATCGGGGTTCTGTGGCACGGCTCTGGGCTCCTGGCTGAGCGCCGCGCGGAACGCGGGCGGAGGTGGCTGGCGCGCATGGTAGCATACCGCTCAGTCAGATCCGTCCGGCTGAGCGTGCTCGGGCGTCCCCGTCCGGCTGGAGCGATCCCCATTCGAGCCTCACGCCCCCGATCACGATGTCTGTGCTGACTGGCGCGCGCACCACCGCCTCACCTGCCGCCACTGGCGCCCGTCCCGCCGTTGGTTGGCGCGGCAAGCTGCTCCTGCTGGGGTTCGGTCTGCTGATCGGGCTGGCGGCCGTCGAGGTGGTCCTGCGGGTGCTCGGGCCGCGCCTGCCTGTCGTCAACAGCCTGACGAGTATCGCCACCTTCCAGACCTATCACCCGATCTACGGCTTCTTCCACCGTCCAGGTGCGAGCGGCTGGATCGAGACGCCCGAGTTCGTTTCGCACGTCGCCATCAACGCCTGGGGCCTCCGTGAACGTGAGATCGCACCGGCCAGACCAGCGGGAACGTTTCGGGTTCTGGTGCTGGGCGATTCGTTCGTCGAGGGGGCGCAGGTGCCCGTCGAGGACACGGTTACCCGCAAGCTGGAAACGCTGCTGATGAGTGCCGCCAACGGCCGGCCGGTCCAGGTCATCAATGCCGGCAACGCCGGCTTCGGCACGGCCCAGGAGCTGCTCTTCCTCGAAAACGACGGCAAGGCGTATCAGCCCGATCTGGTGGTGCTGGTCTACTTCGTGGACAACGACCTGCCCGACAACGGCTTCCGCGTGGCCCGCGAGCGCAAGCTCGACACGACGCGGCGACCGTTCTTCGTGCCGGACGGCAAGGGCGGGATCGTGCTGCGGCCGGGCCAGCCACCCGAGACGGATCGGCTCGAACTGGTGCGCCCGTTGCTGCGCCGGTCGGTCACCTACAACATGGTCGAGAACCTGACCCGCTGGCAGGAGAAGCACGACCAGGAGCAGGCCCAGATCGGCAAGAACCGACCGACCTACCTGGCCGATCCGCCAGATGAATGGGATGAGGCGTGGTGGGTCACCGAGCAACTGCTGGGACGCGTGCAGCAGTCAGCTCAGGGGATGGGGGCCGATCTGGTGGTGATGACCGCGCCGGCCTTCTATCAGCTTGACGGCGATGCCTGGCGCTGGCTGGTGGGCGGCGATACCCGCGAGCGCAACCGCTACGACCAGGATGCGCCGAATCGCCGGCTGGCCGAGATCGCGCAGCGCCAGGGATTGCGGCTGCTCGACATCCTGCCGGCGACCCGCGCCGCCTACGAGGAGGGCGCGCAGTTGTACTTCCCGGCCGACGGGCACTGGACGAGCGCCGGCCACGCATTTGCAGCCAGCCAGCTTGCAGACTACCTCGCGTCGGCCGGCTTGACGCCCCGTCCCTGATCGCGCACGCACCAGCCGAGCGCCACCAGCGACGCGCCGAACACGATCAGCAGCGCCGTCAGCAGCTGCCCGCCGACGCCTCGGAACGGCTCGACGTACTGGGCGCTGCCGAGCAGCAGCGTCGCCAGCCCCAACGCGATGATGGCGACGGTGGGGAGCACCCGGCGGCGCGCGTCGTAGGCTCCGGGCGGGGTCGTCGGGGCGTTTGGCGACGCGGAGGCGCCGGGCGCGTGCGGCAGGTCCAGCCAGGCCGGGCGGGTCCAGGCCGAGCCGTCGAGCGCCAGTCGCGCCAGGTAGACGGCCACGACCGCCACCGGCATGATCAGCACGACGTAGTAGTGTGGCCAGACAATCGGCGTGACCAGCAGCGTCAGCACCGTCAGCGCGGCGATCTCCAGGTCGCCGCGCGCGTCCTCGCGGGCCAAGGGCAGCGGATCCAGCCGCGACAACTGCTCGCGGACGGGCGAGCGCTCGCCTTCCCACGGACGCGCCTCGCGGACGCGGAAGCCGCCCCGGGCCACGGCCACGGCGGCCAGCATCAGCAGGCCGCCAACCGCGGCCCAGAGCAGCGTCGCGGCGTACGGCAGCGGGAACGGCGGGCGTGGACGCCACTCGCTTGGCCCGAAGACGCGGGTGAAGAAGCCACGCACCGAGGCGTTGTCCGGGTAGCCCGGCCAGACGTCCGCGTGCGACGGATAGTTGACTGTGGCCCACTGGACTGTGCCGGTGATGCCGGCCAGCCCCACGCCGAAGACGCTCAGGACTGCCAGGGTCACGGCGGCGGCCAGCAGCAGCTGCATGTCCCGCCGCCACGCGTAGTAGATGAAGAAGAGGCCCGGTATCGGCTTCAAGGCGAATGCCAGGGCCAGCAGGACGCCGGCCAGCCGCGAGCGGCCCTCGCGGCGCGCCGCCCAGCATCCGACCATGCCGGCCGCCACGGCGACGTTCAGTTGGCCTTCCTCGAAGCATTCGCGGACGGCCGGCAGGATGATCAGCGCGAACGCCAGCAACAGGCCGAACAGCAGCGGCCACGCAACGTTCAGGACGCGCAAGGTCAGCCAGCAGACGAGCCAGAGGCAGACCAGGCTGAACAGTCCCCAGGCCATGAATGCGCCGGTGTACCCGCCCGTCTTCGCGAACGGCGCGAGCCAGAGCAGCAGCGGCAACGAGGTCGGAGCGTGGAAGCTGTACAGCGCGCCCTTGTGTGGCGGCCCGCCGAACAGGGCCTGCGTCACGTCGTTGTACGGCTCGTACGGGTTACGGCCGTCCACGATCTTGACGACGGCAGCGTAGTCCTGCACGAAATCCCGGCCGCCGCTCAGCCCCTCGTTCCAGGCCCCGACCAGCTGGAAGACGCCCGTCAGCGACAGGAGGACCAGCCCCAGGGCGAGCAGCAGGCCAGATGTCGGGCTGGCCGTTCGGCGGTCGGCGGGCGAGGTGGCAGCGACGCTCATGTGTCCAAGATCCACGGGGAAGTGTGGCGCAGTCGCGCTGCGCCCGGCGGCAAGATCCAGTTGTCAGAAGGTGTTCGCAGGATGGTACTCAACGGCGCTCGATCTCGTACACCTGCTGCCACGGATGGCCGTCCGGCATCGGCGACGAGAAGAGTGGCTGGCGGTCGCGGAACAGGCTGCGCGCCTCGTCGGCCGGCAGCCAGACGAGGAACCGCCCCGGACGCTCCAGCAGCTCTCCAGTACGCCCGAAGTGATAGGCGCCGAGATCGCCCCGCGACCGAACGTTCGGCTGCCGGACGTGGAGCGCCGTCGGCTGGTAGGTGAACGGATCGACCTGGGCGAAGAACAGCACCAGTACATGCGGTGTCGGCAGCCGGTCGCTGACCAGGATACCGTCGTAGCCGGGCGCTCGCCGTTCCAGGAACGTCACGACCTCTCGACTGCCGGCCAGCCAGTCCTCGGCGGCGTAGCGCGGGTACTCCAGGAAGAGCGCCCGGGCGACCAGCAGGGCCGTGACCGCGTAGCCGAGCGCCAGGGCAGCGACGATAGCCGTTCGTTGGCGCGCCACCCTTGGCGTGAAGGCGAGCAGCTGCCATGCTCCCAGCCCCGCCAGCAACTGCCACGAGCCGACCCCGCCGAGCATCAGCGCGGACGAAGGGCTTTCGCGGTGCAGGGCCGCGCTGGCCGGGGCGGCCAGTATCCACCAGAGCAGGAGGAGCCGGCCGCGTGACGGGTGGCGCACGCAGGGGTACAGCCCCACCAACGCCAGCGGGACCATCACCCAGAGGACCGGGCCGAAGCCGGCCAGCCGGTGATGGTGGGTCGGCTCGGACCCCCAGACCAGGAAGCCCGGCCCGAAGTACGCGGCGAAGTTGCCCAGGGCATAGGGGATCAGCGCCAGTCCACGGTAGCGGTCGAGCGGCACGACCGTCTGGAGGCGGGCCTGCCCGGCCGGCGTCAGCCCGAACTGGATCAGTGGAACGGCGCAGGCGGCCAGGATCAGCGCGCCGGCCAGCGCCCACGGCCAGTGGCGGCGCAGGTCGCGCCACCAGAGCACGGCGAACCCGAGCACCAGCAGGGGGACCAGCAGGCGGGCGAAGGCGTAGCTGTACAGCCCGACCCCGAAAACCGCTCCAGCCAGTGCCAGGGCACGGCCATCCTGTCGACCGCGCAGCAGCAGCCACAGCCCGGCTGTCATGAAGCACGGCAGCAGCGCCCACTCCGCGCCGGTCCGGCTCGGCAGGATGTGCCAGGGCGAGACGGCAACCAGCGCCGCGCCGACCAGCGCCGGGGTCGGGCCGAGCAACTGGCGGCCGCACAACCAGACTGTGAGGACGGTCAGGATGCCCACCAGCGCGGCCGGCAGCCGAACGGCCGTCTCGGTCAGGCCGAGCGCGGCGATGCTCGGGATCGCCAGCAGCGTGTAGAGGGTCGGGGTGTAGTCGTCCAGGCCCTCGGCGAAGAGGGGCCAGCGGACGCCATACTGATCGGCCCCGGTCCTCAGCAGGGCGTAGGCGTCGTACCCGCGCGAGGCCTCGTCCAGGAACAGACCGTTCGGGACGCTGCCGAGCCACGGGAGACGAAAGAGCGCCGACAGCGCCAGGACGGCGGCCAGGATGATCCAGTGCGCGCGACCGCCTGGGTCCAGGAACGGTGTCTCGAGCGCAGAGTGACTCGAAGAGGCGTCCTGGCTCGCGGTTGGCGGCGACGCGCTCATCGCTCAACCGTCACCGTGGCGAGCGCGTACTCGTGGGTGCGCTCCTGCTCGCGCGGCGACCAGCCGCTCGCGCCCGGCTCCGAAGCCCCACCGCGAGCCAGATCCCGTCCGTAAACGTCGAGCGTCAGCGTGTACTGGCCGGGCGGCGTCAGATCATGGACCCGCAGGCGCAGCGGCTGCTCGATCGCATCGCCAGCCTGCCAGAAGGGCAGCGGCGCGAACCAGTCGCCCGGCCGGCGCAGGTCGGAGCGGGAGCGTGGGAAGCGCCCGCCCTCGACCGGCTTGAGAAGCGTCGAGACGGCGAACTCGCGGTCCGTGTGCGGTGCGGCCGTCGCGGACCAGCGCAGCAGGACATCCAGGACATCGCCCGTCCGCACGACGGTGCGCCAGTCGGCCGGGGCCGCGACGAGCGTGCCGTCGGGCGTCACTTCGACCGTCGGGAGCGGGGATCGAGCCTCGGGCGACAGCGGGCGCACTGGAATCTCCAGCGTCCCGAGGTCGATGGGCGCGAGACCGGCTGGCCGCTCGAAGACGAGCCGCACGGCGGCGCGGCCGGCCGGGAAGCTGGCTGGCAGGCGCACGGCCACGTCCGTCCTGGTCAGCTGTCCCCGCTCCCAGAGGCGGCTGATCGGCTCGTAGACCCAGGGGGCGAGGTGGCTCGTGCCGTCCCCCGCGACGATCTCGACAACCGCCCGGTAGCCGGTCGGCGGCGACCGGCGGACCAGCCAGACCTGCCGCGTCAGGATGACCCCGTCGTTTGCCATGCGCGCGGTGTCCTGGTGGGTCTCGACCAGCGCCAGGGTGTCGTCCACGATCTGCCATGAGGCTGACGGCGCAGCAGAGGCCGGGGTGACCTTATGACCGCCGACGCCGGCGACGAGCATGCCGCCCACCAGCAGGGCTGCAGTCGTGATGGCCGCGCGGCTCATCCACCGCCGGGGACGTTGCAGCCGCCGGCCCATGCCCAGCAGCCCGAGCAGCACCAGCGCCGCCACGGCGCTGACCGCCAGTCCCTGCTGACGGGCGGCCGTAGCCGTGCCACTCCACGTCAGCTCGACCCGGTGCGATCCCGGCGTGACGGTCACCCCCAGCAGCCCGAGCTGCCCCACGGCCAGCGCGCGGCTGCTGGAACCATCGACGGCTGCGGTCCAACCGTCGAACGCGAACTGGCTGAAGACCAGCCGTTCGGTCGCCTGGCTCGTGGAGGTGACCTCCGCGACGATCCCGTTGGCCCGCCACTCGACGCGCTCGACGGTCAGCGCGAGCGGCTCCGGGACCGTTCGTCCGCCGCCAGCCTCCAGCATTGTCTTCCGCAGGCGGTTGGCGTTCCGCTGGCCGCTGGAGACGGGCAGGTACTCGCCGCTGTGGGTGCTGCCCAGGCCGTACTCGGCCAGGTCGCCCCGCACGATGCTCTCGGTCGTGAGATGCCGCTCGTCCACCAGCAGGCGCTCGGGATCGAGGCGGATGGTGGCGGTCAGGATCGAGAGCAGCACCACGACGATCCCTACCGCCGTGCTCACCACGGGCCGCTGGCGCAGGCTCTCGACCAGCAGGCCGGCCAGCAGCGCGGACCCCAGCCCGACCACGGCCAGGAGTCGCCAGGGGAACTGCACGAACTTCAGCAGCGGGATGCTCTGGTAGAGCCAGAAGAAGAGCGACGTTTGCAGCAGCAGGCCGCCGCCGACCAGCAGGCCGGCCCAGACGCCGGCCTGCGTGGTGATCGTCGCAGACGCGCGCGTTCGTGCCCCGACGCCGACGGCCAGCAGGCCCGCGAGGCTGATCGCCGTCTGCACCAGCCCCATCTGCGGCCAGAAGATCGGGTAGTCGAGCGCCATGCTCACGGGCTGCGTGTAGTCGTAGGCCGGGTCCAGGCGAAACGGCAGCCAGCCGGTCAGGAAGAAGCTGGCGAACAGCTTCGGCTCCAGCGTCTGGTCGATCTGGACAAGCTGTCGCTCGGCCAGGGCCGGCAGCCAGAACCACGCCGCCAGCGCGAGTCCCAGCCCGAGACTCGTGGTTCCGTGCACGAGCGCCATACGACGTGCTGATCCCGGCCAGACCAGCGTCAGGGCCAGCAGCGCCGCCAGGGCTGGCAGGTAGAGCAGGGCCGTCACGTTGTGGGTGACGACCAGCCCGGCCAGCGCGAGCGCGCCGGCGACCGTCCAGCGCCAGTCGCCCGAGCGCATGGCGCGCACCACTCCCAGGGCTGCCAGGGGCAGCCAGACGAACGCCCAGCTTTCGGCCAGCACGCCCCGCACGTAGAGATCGACCAGCTGGTAGGGCAGCGCGGCGTAGACCAGGGCCGCCGTACCAGCGGCGGCCACGCCGGCCAGCGACCGCGCCAGGGCGTACATGGCCAGGGCTGACAGCACCAGCGCCAGGCCGCTCGTCAGCTCGAAGCTGGCGACGAAGCCAGCCCCGAGCAGCCGAAAGAGCAGGGCCGGCAGGTAGCTGAGCGGCGCGTAGTAGAGCAGGAGCGGTTGTCCGTAGCCGTAGGCGAGATCGGGGAGCCAGCGCGTGAACGGCGCGCCCTCGCGCGCGGCGGCGTCCAGCGCGATCAGCCGCTGCACGTGCAGGAAGCCGTCGTGGGTCAGCACCATGCCCGGGGCGGCCAGCGGCCAGAGCAGCGGTATGCAACCCGCGAGCACCAGCAGGACGGCCCCGCCCTCGGTGAACGCCGCCCGGCTCCGGCTGGCCTGGGCGCGCGGTGGCGGCGCGGCCGTCGCGCGCTCGCTCATGGGTGCGCCGGCGTCGCTGGGCGAGCGTCTTCCGCCGGGGCAGGCCGTTGCCGCCACAGGCAGGCCAGCCCGACGGCGTAGACCACCAGCAGCCCCGGCAGTTGCAGCGTACCGTAGGCGCGCGGCGCAAGCGACAGGCGTTCGAGCCACGCGTGGAGGTCACGCGGTACCCACAGCAGCACGAGCGCCGCCGCCAGCAGCCCGAGCCAGACCCAGGCCCGCCGCCGCCAGAGGTCGGCCACGAAGACGGCGACCGGGGCGAGCAGGACAGCGTAGTAGTGCGGCCAGATGATCGGCGTCACCAGCAGCATGGTCGCGCCGAGGGCCGCGAACTCGCGGTTCAGGCGTTCGGCGTCCGGCCGCCGCCAGCCGATCCGCCAGAACAACAGCCCGACGGCGACCGCCCAGCTTCCCAGGGTCAGGGCGCGGCTCAGGCCGGGGATTGGGTAGGGCGGACGGGGACGCCAGTCGCTCGGGCCGAAGAGGCGGGTGAACAGACCCTGCGGCGAGGCGTTGTCCTGGTAGCCCGGCCAGAGGGCCGCGTGGAGCGGATAGGCGGTGGTGACGTAGTCGAGCGTGCCCTGGACACCGGAGAGTGCCGCCCCGACGACAGCGAAGACCGCCCCCGTCGCCAGCGCGCTGAAGAAGAGCCGCCATTCGCGCCGCCAGAGCACCCACAGCACGAAGAGGCCGGCCAGCGGCTTGAGCGCCACCGCCAGCGCCAGCGCCACCCCGGCCAGCCCTGGCCGCCCGACGCGCAAGGCGTACCAGCAGCCGACGATGCCCGCCGCGACCGGGACGTTCAGTTGGCCTTCGACAAAGCTCTCGCGGACCGGCCAGAGCGCGACCAGCGCCAGCGTCACCACGATCCCCAGCGGCAGGCTGAGTCTGTGGCCCAGCGCCCGCGCCGTCAGCTCGACAATGCCCCAGAGGCAGACAAGCTGGAACGCGGCCCAGGCCCAGAACGCCACCGGATAGGGCAGCGGCGCCAGCGGCAGGAAGAAGGGGATGGTCGTCGGGGGGTGGAAGCTGTAGGCCGGCTCCTTGTCCGGCGGACGCACCCCGAACAGCTCGCCCAGGCGGTCGTTCTGGGGGCGGAACGGGTTCTGGCCGGCCAGGGCATCCTCGGCCGCGATGTAGTCCTGCGCAAAGTCGTGCCAGACCCAGGGGCTGGTGCTGAGGGCGGTGTAGAGGTTCCAGACACCAACGAGCGCCAGCACGGCCAGCATGGCGACGACGGCCTGTCGCGTCACGTGGGAAGGCGAGCCGACGTCCCCAACCTCGGCGCGGTCGGCGATCACGACAGCGCCCGCGCCGTCTGGCGTGTCGTTGACGCTTCGGGCGACGCCGCGGGGAGCGTCGCTGGCTGCCGTGCCACGCGCCACGCCAGCAGCCCGAACAGCCCGAGCACCGCCAGCGCCTTGTAGGAGAGGATCAGCCGGCTTACCTCCGTTGGGTAGAGCCGCTGCAGCGCGAGGTTGGCGGCGTCGGCGCGGCTCCGCAGCCAGAGGTTCCGGTCGATCTCGGCACCGTACAGCATCGTCGGGTTGGGAAGCAGCAGAACGGCGTACAGCGTCGCCAGCACGGCCCACCCGGGCCAGTCGTGGGGTCGATGCCGCGCCTGCTCGACGGCCAGCACCGTGAGCGGGACCAGCAAGATCGCCTGATAGTGGGTCCAGGCCGCCGGAATGACTAGGATCGAGAGCGGCACGAAGAGTGAAAGCTGCAGCGCGCGGCTCAGCGGCTCCTCGGCCGGACTGCGAGCGACCAGCCAGACGGTCAGCCCGCCGAGCACCACGGCCAGCCCACGAATCGCCAGATCGACGACGGGGGTGTCCTTGAGCGGGAAAGGCTTCAGATCACTCGTCGCGAGGCGTGCCAGGACGCCGCCGAGCGACTGGTTGTCGGCGTAGGCGGTGGTCGCGCCGCTGGCGGGCAGCACTCGCAGAAAGAACGCCTGGACCTCGTCCAGCCCGACGATGGCCGAGCCGAGCGCCAGCAGCCCGACGAACGCGAGGCCCGTCACGACGAGCGCCGTCCACTGCCGCCGCGCGAGGAACCAGCCGGCCAGCAGCAGCGGGTACGGCTTGATGGAGCCGGCCAGGGCCAGCGCCACCGAAGCCAGCAGGTATCGGCTCCGCATCACCCCGATGGTCGCCAGGACAATCACCAGCAGGAACGCGGGATCCCACTGCCCCTCGCCCACGGCGATCTGGAGCGGCCCGAACTGGAGCCAGAGCGCCAGGCCCGCCAGCCACGACCAGCCGAGCGTGCCCACGTCGAACGCCCGCAGCAGCAGTCCGTAGGCGAGCAGGATGGAAGCGACCAGTACCAGCCGCCACATCAGCCGCGCCTGCTGGATCGTGCCGAAGCTGACTGGCACGAGGTAGACGGCGGCCGGCGGCGCGAGCTTGAAGACCTCGCCGAACGGGTTCTCGTCCAGGGCGATCAGGTCGTAGAGAGGGATCTCGGGATGCCGCACGGCGTAGCCTGCCGAGAAGAACGACTTGAAGTCGGCAGCGTGCTCGTAGAAGCTCTGCCACATGAACAGACCCGCCAGCAGGACGACGCACAGCACGTGCAACACAGGACGCACCCGACGAGCTGCGCTCATTTCAGCATGCATCTGCCGCGATTCCTCTGCCTTGCCTGAAGGCAGCCACTCCGTCGTGCCGAGCGACGTGAGCCTGCGTGTGCCTCTCGTCATCCCGAGCGACGTGAGCCTGCGAACGCAGTCGAGGGATCTTCCCTGAATGGCTTGACACCGGGTCTGAGGAAGTTCCCTCCGCTCCGCTCGTCCCTCGCTTCGGTCGAGATGACACATCGATCATGAGCGTGCCGGGCGACGCCTGTTCACGTGGCTAGCGACCCTGCAAGATAGCTTGTGGGTCGATCAGCAGCGACTCAGGGACCGGCCTTCCCGTCGCCTGCAGTGCCGCGCTCAGGATGGCCCCGGTCCCCAGTCCGATCAGTAACGCCCCGAAGTACGCCGTCGGGACATAGTAGCGCGGCCAGTCGAGGCTCAGGTTCGCGCCGATGCCGAGCAGATAGGCCGCCAGCCACCAGAGCAGCGCCGTCTCCGGCCCGGGGCGCGCGCCCGCCCGCCAGACGCTCAGAGCGCGCGCCAGCAGCGCCGCCAGCCCAGCCGCTGCGAGGATCAGCTCCAGGCTGACGCCGAACGGCGCTGGCAGCTCCGTGAACGTCCGCCGCAACACGGACGGGCTGCCCGGCGGCAGGCCCATGTCGAACGCGGGCGTCGAGTTTTCGACGAAGGTGCGCTGCACCATCAGCAACAGCCGCGCGGGCAGGCTCAGATCGACCGGATTTCCGAACTGCACCCCCTGCTCGACCATGATCGACTGCTGCTGTTCGAGCATCGACCAGGTGCGGCCGGCCGGGTCGGGCCAGAGGAACGGGTTGACGACGACCCAGACCGCCGTCGCCAACAGCCCCGTCGCCAGCGACCAGCCGATCATTCTGAACGCCTCGGCGCGGTCCGCCCGCAGCCGCGCAAGGCCAGCAATGCCGCCGTAGGCGCACACGCCGAGGATCGCGACGGCGGCCGTCAGCTTCGTCGCGAGGGCTATCCCCATCATCGGACCGACGCACCAGCCCGACAGCCCGAGCGTGCCCATCCGCTGGTAGTGGCTGGCGAACCGCAACAGCGCGATCAGTCCGACGACGGAGAACAGCGCGAGCAGCGCCTCCGTCCGCGCCTGCACGAAGTACGCCTGCAGCAGCGGGCTGAAGGTGGCGAACAGGGCCGCCACCGCCCCGCAGACCGTCCCGCCGACCATCCGGCCCGCCACGAACAGCAACAGGATGCTCAACGCGCCGAGGACCGCCATCGTGCGGCGGACCGGCAGCAGGATGTTCGGACCCGGGATCCGCCCGTCGCGGAGATTCGCCTCGTAATCCCGCTCCCAGTTGTAGGTGCGGTTCACCCTCGCCGGGTCGGTTCCCGATGCCCAGACGATCCCGCCGATGATGTAGCGTCCGAACGGCGGCTGGTCGCGGTTGACCCAGCTTGGCCGCCAGACGCTGCTGGTGAGGTCGGCGTCCAGGAAGACGTAGCGGAAGTACCGCCCGTTGTTGATCCACTCGCTCTCGTCGCCGTGGAACGGGACCGTGTCCACCGCACGCAGCAACACGACGATGGCTGTCGCGAGGATGGTGGCCCCGACGACGAGGTCTACGACCCAGGCCCGGCGACTGTGCAAGGGTACGGCCTCGCGGCCAGCCGGCAGCCCAGTCGGCGACTTGCTGACGACGGCGCTCGTGGCCGCCGGGCGCGCGGTCATCTCAGGGACGCCCGGTCGTGGTGGCAGGGCCGGCTGGCAGCAGGTACAGCCCGTAGCGGTCGGCCGGGCGGGGCGGACGGGCTGCCCGACCGTCCAGCCCGGTCATCCCGAACTGCTCGATGAGGTCGCCCAGCTTCGCCGTCTCCTTGCTGTCCACACCGGACGCCAGCACGACCACCGTCGGGCGGCCCAGCCGCTGGTACTCGCCCAGCACGCCGGCGTCGACGTAGGCCGTCTCGAACGGCGCGTCCTCGAATTCGAGGATGTACTTCATCACGCGGATGGTGGACGCTTCGTCCTTGAGCGGGTCGGCGCGCTCGGTGCGGCGGTTGTTCATGTTCTCGTCGAGCAGGACCGTCTGCCCGGCCCCCAGCACCGAGCGGACCTGATCCATCGCGCGGACGAGGCTGGCATTGGTCGGCTCGGAACGGGAGGCGCGCTCGTAGTAGCGGGCGAGGAACAGGAGCGGGACGCCCGCCATCACGACGACGGCCAGCCCCAGCCCGGCCGCGACGCCCATGCGCGCGGCCGGAGCGGCCAGCTTCGCGGCAGCCATCCGCCAGAGATCGACGACCAGCACCCCGACGGCGGCGTAGATCATCGGCAACAGCGGCAACACGTACCGGCCGTCGTACTCCACGTCGTAGTGGGCGACGTTGAAGACCGGCAGCAGCAGGGCGAACGACGCCCCCAGCCAGAGCGGCAGTCGGTAACGGTGACGCACGGCCGCCCAGGCCACGGCCGCCACCGAGAGCAGCGACATCGACGCGAGGTACGGGTCGGTCAGGTAGGCCACGGTGCTGTCGCGCTCGTCCACAGCCCCGCCGAGCGTGCCGTGCAGCAGCAGCCAGTAGTCTTCCTCGCGCTGGAGGTAGTTGGTGACCGTCAGCTTGGCTTGGTCGGCCTTCTTCGGATCGACATAATCCGGCCGCTCGCTGGCCGTGTACATGGCGTGTCGGATCGACTGGCCGCCGGTGATGATGTTGAAGGCGATCATCGGGCTGAAGGCGACCAGGAACGCGGCCAGCGCCAGCCAGGGCCAGCGGGTGCGGAGCATGCTCCAGTTGCGCCAGAAGATGAAGCCGGCCGCGCCGGGCAGGAACGCCACGATAGTGGGGTGGGTGTGCATGCTCATCCCGAGCATCAGGCCGGCCCAGACCAGCGTGCCGTTGGTGCGGCGGACGTTCCAGCGGTGGAGCAGCCAGAACGCCAGCGTCGTGAACAGCGGCGTGATGCTGCCCGAGAAGGCGACGTGCCCGACCGGCGCGATGTGGATGCCGTTGGTGGTCATGAAGGCGGCGGCGATCAGCCCGACGGCCGGGCCAGCTGTCGGGCCGCCCAGCTCACGCCCCAGCCAGTAGGTTGCGCCGACCGTCGCGACACCAAAGTAGGTGACGATGGTCCGCGCCGCGTAGATTGTCGGGCCGACGACGAACATCCCGGCCGCGACGGCGTAGTTGAAGAATGCGCCGATGTAGGCTTCGACGTCCGTGAACGGGAAGTGTTGGCCGCGATAGATCCGCAGCGACCACGCGGCGTTGAGGGTGTCGTCGCGGAAGCGCGGGGCCGTCTGCAAGTAGGGCAGGCGCGCGGCCAACGCGGCCACCATCAGTGCGACCGTGGCGAGCATGTCGAGCAGCAGCCCGGATCGCGTCCAGGTCTGGGCACGACCGTGCGCGGTCGTCGAGGGTGCGGGCGCGGCGGTTGCCGCCTTACCGGTAGCCAGCATGATCCATGCGGGTAGGGTCTGCTCGTGCGAGAATAGGTGGTCTGGCGCGGCGCGCGCAGGCCGGCTCGCGGGCGCATGCTACCAGATTTTGTCGCCTTCTCGCCCGCCGATGCGTGGCGCTCCGTCGCATCGGTGCGCTGGTCGGTTGGGGCCGATCGCGGGGCAGCCACGCCCCGCGATGCTGGATAATCCTCCTCCGTGAGCCAGACACTCGAACGGCCAGCGGTGGATCGTGTCCGCGACCATCCGACGTCGCCCGCATCTGCCGCGCGGCTGGCCAGGGCGACTGGCCCCGGCCGGCGGCTGGCGGCGTGGTGGCGCGCGCATCCCGATCTCGCGCCGCTGCTCCTGATCCTGGCTGTCGGGCTGGTCTTCCGGCTGGCCCTGCTCTATCGCATCCCGCCGCTGTTCATGCCGGGCGACAGCCAGAGCTTCCTGATGCCCGGCTATGATCTCGCGCGCGGCCTCCCCTTCGACCCGATCCTCAAGCGACCGCTCGGCTATCCGCTGCTGGTGGCGGCGGCGATCTCCTCTCTGGGCGAGGACTTGCGTGGGCTGGTCTTTGTCCAGGCGATGCTCGGGCTGGTGACGCTGACTGCGACCTACTGGATTGGGCGGCTGGTGTTCGGGCGGCTGGCGGGCAGTCTGGCGGCGCTGAGCGTTGCCATCGGCGGGCAACTGCTGGTCTACGAGCACTACATCCTGGCCGAGAGCGTCTTCGCAATGTGGACGGCGCTGGCCGTCCTGGCGATCATCCTGGCCGCTCGTGCTGAGCGGCGGGCCTGGCAGTGGGCGCTGGTCGGTGGATTGGCAATCGGGCTCGCCAGCCTGTTCCGCCCGATAGCCGAGGTGCTCGTGCCGCTCGCGCCGCTCTACCTCCTGGCGCTGCTCCGTCCGTGGCGGCGGGCGCTGGCGCTGTCAGCCCTGGTGGTGGTCGGCTTCGTCCTGGCGATGGGGCCGGCGATGCTGGCCGACCTGCTGCTGCGGGGCGGCGTCAGCTCGGGGGCGCTCGGGGAGCATCTGCTCTGGCGCATCATCCGCTCGGACTCGGGCTACATCAGCCGCGCCGACATCCCGCGGGGCGAGCCAGACTCGCCGCAGGCTGCCGCCCGGCGCTACGTCTTGCGGCGCGCGGTAGACCGTCAACTGCCACAGGAGATCTTCACCGGGTTGCGCCGCGACCTCGGCCTGAGCGCTGGCGAGGCCGACGCGATCATGCGGGCCATCGCGCTGGAGGCGATCCTTCGTCAGCCCGTGAAGTACGTGACCAGTACGCTGCGCTTCTCCGTCGAGCTGTTCCTCGGCGAGGATCAGCGGCTGGGCGAGGTCTCGAAGCGGGCGGGCGAGGCGCAGTACATCAACCCGCAGGCGCGCCAGCGGACGTGGTTCGAGGACCGCATCCTGCATCTCGGCGAGCCGCCGTCGCCGGCCGTCGAGAACGAGTTCGACAACGCCGAGCGGCTGATCGAGCTGTACCAGCCGGGCCGGATCATCTGGCTGATCGCCATTGGGTTCGTGGTCGGCGGTGTCCTGACGGTCATCAGTACGCGCTATCGAATCGGGCTGCTGCTGACGCTGGCGATCCCGCCGATGCTGGTGGCGAACGCGGCGCTGGCCGGCCCGGAGGCCCGCTTCCGCTACCCGGTCGATCCGCTGATCGCCGTGCTGGCGTTCGGCGGGCTGGTCTGGCTCGGACAGTCGGCGTGGCGGCTCGCCCGCCGGCAACGCGAGTCTAGCGCATAGTGCGCCGCGACGGAGGCCCTCCACACCCTACCATGGGGCCCCCTTATCCCCACACCCTCGGACCCCCTCTCCCTGTGCGGAGGAGAAGGGCAGCCCGCGCAGATGTCGGAGCCGTCTAGAGACGACGCAGGGCCAATGGAGAACAGGTCCGATTCGCAATTCGTCTCCCCCTCTCCCGCGCACAGGGAGAGGGGGCCGGGGGGTGAGGGGCGCTCAGGCCTACTTCGCCTCAATCACCGATGTCTGTCCGTGCGGACCGCTTTGCGCTACGGATGCGCTTCCAGGCTGGCTCTGCGGCGATCTCGTCCGAACCACGCACGTCAGCAGCCCAGGCTCGGAGCCGCTGCTCCCACTCCGGCTGCTCCTGGAAGAGCGTCCGCAAGGCGAAGTCCCACGCGCCGGGCAGGGTCCGAAGGAGGGTCCGAAGGGAACTGTGTCCAGGACGCGCGTGAAATGCTTGGCGATCTCGACGGGGTGGCCGTGTCGCCCCTGCACCAGCGATTCGAGGAAGGGCACCAACCGCTCGCGATAGTGTGCCCCCAGGTACTTGTTGCCGATGTTGCTTCCAGTCCGGGAGAAGCGCCGTGGTAGTGTTCTGCTTTCTTCAGTGCCGGTGCAGTTCGTTGCGGCCGGTCATCGGGAGGCACGGGGCAGTAGCCGTCCGAGCCAGGAAGGTCCGTCATGTCGAAATGCACGCTCGTCTCGACGGTGCTACTCACGCGCGAGAGTTTAGCACACGGTCAGTCGTAGCGGAGGGCCTGGGCGGGCTGGACGCGGCCGGCCCGCCAGGCCGGCCACGCCGTCGTGGCGAGCGCCGCGACATACGCGAACAGCGCGATCCCGCCGATCTGCCCCCACGGCACCGTGAAAACGATCTCCGGGAACTCGCGGGCGATGAACGCGATCAGCCGCTCGGCCAGCCCCAGCCCCAGCCCGATGCCAACCGCGATCCCCAACAGCGCCACGACCGTCGCTTCCAGCACGAACGTCGCCTGGACGGCTCGCGCCGTGAAGCCGAGCGCCCGCAGCATCCCGATCTCGCGCCGACGCTCCACCACCGCCCGCATGCTGATGACGCCCAGCCCGGCGATCCCCGCCAGCAGGCCCACGCCGATGAACGCCTGCAGCATGTCGTTCAACAGCATGCGAAGGCCCAGGATGCGCCGCACGTCCTCGCCGATCTCCGAGGCGCGCAGGTTGTGCTGGGCCAGCGCCACGTTCAGCGCCAGCGTGCGCTCGGCAGGCACGGCTCCGGGGGCCGTCCGCAAATAGGTAGCCGTCCGATTCGCGGCCGGCAGCTCGGCGGCGGCCAGCGTCGCGGGTGACGTGAACAGACCACTGCCGAACGTCGTGCGCGGATCGAGGATGCCGATGACCGTCAGCCTGATGGCCTTGCCGCCGCGCGTGTCGCGGACCCAGACCGTCGTCGGCGGGAACTGGGCGTCCTCGCGGTACGCGCCCGCGAGGCGGAACGTCGGGATCGGGGCCGGCTCGACCTCGCGTGACCTGGCCGCCGCACCCGCCACAATGGCCGTGCCCGGCTGAGTCCGCAACGCCTCCCAGACGGCCGCGTCCGACGCGTAGCCGGCCGCCCGGCCGCTGAAGCCGGCCCGGATCGTCTGCGTGAACTGGTCGTCCAGCGCGTTCAGCCCGACGCTCCGCCAGACCGTCGTCTCGCTGCCCGGTTGGATCGCTTCGGCCGGCCGGCCCGTCAGCACGCCCACCGCCGCGTAGTCCTCGGCGCGCAGCGTCGGCGTGGACCCGAACAGCGATTGGAGGGCTGGCGCGCCGCCGGCCGTCTCGTCCACGCGGATGTCGTAGCCGCCGGCCATGATCTCCGGATCGCTGTAGGCGCGGTGGGTGCCGGTCAGCAGCACGGCAGCCACCACCATGCTGAAGATCACCAGCCCGAACATCGCTACCGTCATGCCCGTGCGGAAGCGGTTCTGAACCGGGAAGGCCAGGGCCAGCCGTACGACCAGTGCGCCGCCGCGCATCCCGTCGCCGATCTGCCGCGCCAGCCCCGAGGCTATCTCCAGGTTGTGAGCCAGGATCAGCACTGCGCCGAGCACCAGCGTCAGCCCCGCCACGAAGAAGAGATCGACCGAGCGCGGCAGCGGCCGGACGTTGCCCACCAGCCCCAGCAGATCGGTCGGCAGCAGCCAGTACGCCAGCAGGAACGCGCCCGCCACGGAGTAGCGCAGCCGGTCGGCGGTGTGCGGCTCCAGGCTGAGACGCAACAGGAGGGGGCGGGCCAGGGCTGCCACGCCGAGGGTGATCAGCACCACCCCCGCGCCGCTCGGCAGCGCGAAGCGAGTGCCGGCGCTCAGGACGCTCAGGAGGACGCCGAGCACCAGGATGCCGACCCCCACCACCAGCGGCCGAACGCTGTTCGGTGGACGCGGCGGCTCGGGCAGGTTGCGGATGGCCGACACGATGCTCAGACGGCCGGCCCGCCAGGCGCTGATCGCCACGCTGACCATCGTGACAACCGCGCCCAGGCAGTAGGCGAGCCAGAGGCTGACCGGCTCGACGCGCGGGGTCAGGGTGATGCCGAAGCCGGCCAGGACGCTGGCGCTCATCGAGATCAGGCCGATGGCGACGGCGATCCCGACCACCACGCCCACGGCGGCAGCCACCAGGTCGTAGAGCAGCCCCTCGTAGAGGAGGGTGGCGGCCACCCGGCCCTGCCGCGCCCCCAGTGCTCGCATCACGCCAAGCTCGGTGCGGCGCTCGGCGGCCAGCATCACGAAGATCAGCACGACCAGCATCGTGCCGGTGGCGATGGAGAACAGACCGAGCACCACGAAGACCGTCGTCAGCGCCGCGCCCCAGCGGTCGGCCAACTCCTGGCTGAGCCGCTTCACTTCGAGGACGCGTAGCGTCGAGAGCGTCGCCAGCGTGCTGGTACCAGCCCGCCCCTGCTGCGCCGCCAGCCGCCCGCTCAGCGCGAACAGCCGCCGTTCAAGCTCCGGATCGGAGATGATCGCCGCGAAGCGGGGCGACGGCTCGCTGGCCTCAAGCTCGGTCAGCAGTGCCTGCACCTGGGCCTGCGTCTTCTCGTCGAGGGCCGGCAGGGCGGCGGTCAGCTCGGCCCGCGCGATCTCCGAGCGCAACAGCCCGTGGATGCGCCGCGCGGCCTCCGGATCGACCAGCAGCGGGCGGACCCTGGCCGCGACCTCCTGGCTCAGCAGCACCGAGGTGGTGGAGTTGCCGCGATTCGCGATCAGCACCTGGTTGATCTGGCCCGGGGCCTCGGTGAGCCGCTGGAGGTCGTCCAGGGGCATGACGATGGTCGCCTGGACGCCCGTCAGGTCGCCGCTCCGGGCGATGGCCGCGACGGTCAACTCCAGCGAGTGCTCGCCAAGCTGCGCCTGCAGTCGGTGGCCCGGCTCGGCCCCCAGTGCGAGGGCGGCGTCGGCGTTCAACACCACCGCCCCGGCGTCGAGGCCGGCGAAGTCGAGCGGCCCGCCACGCGTGTCGGTCAGCGTGCCGAAGACGGGCGGGTAGCTTCGCGGCAGGGCGTACAGACGCACCTGGGCCTGGACCTCGCCGGTGCTGCCGTTCACCGCCAGCACCTGCTCGACGGTCGACGCCGTCACGCCGGCGATGCGGTCGTCGTCGGCCAGGGCCGCGGCCAGCCGGTCGGCCTCGGCCTGCTCGAACGGCTGAAGCGTCCCGGTCAGGAAGGTGCCGTTGGCGACGGACTGGACGTTGTCAAAGCCGATGCGGCGGGCGTCCCGGCGTGGCCTGACGACGATCTCGTCTGCCCGGCCCACCGTGCCTGCCACCAGCGAGCGCAGCGTGTGGCTGATGGTGTCGCCGGTGTTGAGCGCGGTCGTGATGATGACCGTGGAGAGCGCCAGCCCCAGCGCGATCAGCGCCGACTGCGCCCGCCGTCGCGGCACGTTGCGGAGCGCGAGCCGGAGCAGGAGCCGGTCGCGCAGACCAACGGCCAGCAGGGCCGCGAGGCCGCCCACGAAGAGCACGCTGACCGCCACGACGATGGTGGACATCGGGACGCCGAGGATCGACTGCACGTCTGGCTCAGCGCTCGGAGGTGAGCGACGGCGTGGGACGGCTCGCAGGATGGGTCGGGATGGTGGCCGGCGCGTCGGGAGCAGCGCCGTTCGGGCCGTGGTCTCGCGTTGGCCGCCGCCGCTCCTCCTCGACGATCTGTCCGTCTCGCATCCGCAGCACCCGGTGCGCCCGCTCGGCCACGCGCGGATCGTGGGTGACCAGGACGAAGGTCTGGTGGTTCTCGTGGTTGAGCCGCTCGATCAGGTCGAGGATCTCGGTGGCCGACTCCGAGTCCAGGTTGCCGGTCGGCTCGTCGGCCCAGACGACGGCCGGATCGTTGACCAGCGCCCGCGCGATGGCGACACGCTGTTGCTGGCCGCCCGACAGCTCATTCGGGCGGTGGCGGGCGCGATGCTCCAGCCCGACAGCCTCCAGGGCGCGCAGCGCCCGGGCGCGCGCCGCCTTGCCGCGCTGGCCGGCCAGCAAGAGCGGCAGCTCGACGTTCTCGGCGGCGTCGAGGACCGGCAGGAGGTTGTACGCCTGGAACACGAACCCGGTCCGCCGCGCCCGAAGGTCGGCCTTCTGGGCGTCCTTCATCCCCTTGAGCGGCGTCCCGTCGATCCAGACCTCGCCCTCGTCGAAGTCGTCAAGGCCGGAGATGCACTGCAGGAGGGTCGTCTTGCCGCAGCCGCTCGGCCCCATGATCGCGACGATCTCGCCGGCCTCCACGGCCACGTCAAGGCCGCGCAACGCCTCGACGGGGACCGCGCCCGTTCGATACCACTTGCGAAGCCCGCGCGCCTCGACAATCGGCGAGACGGAGGATGGTTCCGGCGTTCGGGTCATCCGGCTCGGCCCGTCGCCAGTCCGAGCGGCTCGACGGCCGAGGCGTAGAACAGGTCGGCCAGCCGCTGGTACCCCGTCGTGCTCGGGTGGAAGCCGTCCGAGCTGATGTACTCGGGGTGCTGCGCGACCTCAGCGTACGCCTGCCGCAGATCGACCAGGACCGCGCCATGCCGCCGGCTCAGTTCGGCGATGGCGTTGTTCCAGCGGTCCACATCCTTCAGGTCGAAGCGCGCGGCGACCGGCAAGACGCTCAAGTCCGGCACGTTCCCGACCAGGATGGTGGCGCGGGTCTGGGATCGGAGGGTCTGGAGCAGCAGATCCAGGTCCGAGGCGTAGCGGGGCAACGGCACCCGTGCGCCGTAGTCGTTGACGGCCAGCCAGACGGTGACGAGGTCGGGATCGCTGTCGAGGGCCACCGGCAGTTGCTGGTCGACGGCCTGCCGGATCAGGGAGCCGCTGACACCCAGGTTGACGAGCCGACTGCCGGCCGGCAGCCTGCGCTGCAGGACGGCCGGCCAGCTCTCCTGATCCGGCGAGCCGGCGCCCACCCCGACCGAGTCCGATGCGCCGATGGCTACATAGGTCAGCGGGCGTGCCGCCGACGTTGGCGTGACCGCCCCTCGGCAGGCGGCCCCGGCCAGCAGCACCCACGGAAGCGTCAGCAGGAGCCGTCTGCGTGAAGTCATGGATGTGGCGCCGTTCTAGCTGTCGTCCTGGGGGCGGCGAGGATCGTTCCCGAGCACCCACTGCATGCAGCGATCTCGAAAAGCGTGAAAGTACGGGTCGTCGACGCGGGCCAGCGCCAGGGCCTTCTCTTCGGCGGCCGTCACGACCATGCGCGGCTCGCCGATGACCAGATTCGCCACGAAGCAGGCCAGCCGAACGGCGATCTCCCGCATGCCGTTACCGCTTCGGCTCCGGCGCGGCCAGCACGATGAGCCGCGTCTCTTCCGGCAACGAGGATCTGGTGACCACCAGGCGGGCCTGCGGCACGATCTCGGTGACGGCCATCTCGGCGCAGAACCGGTCGACCGCGTCGAGCTGAAGGGCGGGCGTACCGTAATACATCGGGATGACGATGCGCGGCTCCAACTGGCTCACGACCTCGGCCGCGGCCGCCGCGTCCAGCACGTCCCCGCCGCCGACTGGCACCAGGAGCACGTCGGCGTCCTTGAGCGACTCGATCTGGCTGCTGCTCAACGTGTGCGCCAGCGCGCCCAGGTGGCACACTGACAGGTCGTCGAGGTGGATCATGTACGCGGTGTTCTTGCCGCGCTCCTTGCCCTTCTGCTTGTCACGGTAGGTGACCACGCCTTCGATCAGCGAGCCGGCGACCTCGTACTCGCCGGGGCCATCGACCTGCCGCAGCTTGTCGCCAGCTGCCGAGACGGCGGCAGTGTTTGCGTGCTGCGATGTGTGGTTCGAGATGGTGAGGACGTCAGCCGTCAGCTTCAGCGCGGGGTAGCCGGTCGAGCGGTCGTACGGGTCGGTGACGATGGACGCCTCGCGGCCGCGCAGGCGGAAACAGGCGTGTCCGTGCCAGACAATGTCCAAGGTGGCTCCAGGCTCGCGCCCAGGGGCGGATTGACGGCTGAACTCGATCCCGAATCGTCAGGCGTCCCGCAATCTGGCGCCGCTTTCCTGAAGTGTACCGGCGCGCTGTGTGAACGGGCCAAAGATTGGTCCGCTCATACGCCGACCGTCTCGCTACTGCGTCTTGACCACGAACTTCGCCGCCACGAAGCCGCTCGCCCCTGATGCGTCGCGCACGTTGCGCCAGACGACCCCGTCTGCCGTCTGGTCCGCCCCCACGATCTCCAACAGCGAGCCTTCGGGCACCGACTTGAGCCGCTGGGACCGCTCGCCGGCGTTCGCCCGGAGGTTCAGGTTGCTGCCGCCGGTGTTGGCGACCTTGACCTTTTCCGGCACGGGTGCTGGCTCGGGGGCGGCGACCGCCGGCGCAGGGATCGGGGTCGGGGCGACCTGCACCACCGGCAGCGGCGCGACGGCGGCCGGCAACGGCCGATCGACGCGCCTGGGAGCGGCCAGCCAGGCGATCGAGACGACGACGAGCACGGCCAGGAACAGCCCGACGAAGGCCGAAGGCCAGTGGACCGGCGGCAATGGCGTCGCATCAACCGGTCGGAAGCTCGACGTAACTCGTGAAAACGCGATACTCATGGCGTGGCGCGGTCCTTGGCGGGGTGTCAGCAGCGAATCTGTCCACTGCGCGGCGGCCGGTGGTCGCCTGGGCGACCTCGCGGCACGAAGGCCAGACTACGGCATCGGTCGGAGCGTCGCAAGCGGCGCGCGGTCACGACCGGCTCACAGCGTCAGGGTTACGACAACCGCGGACGGGGGCAGGCACCGGGCGGCAGCTCAGGCGGCCTGACCGTCGTCGCGAACGCCGTGGTAGCATCCGCTCGCCATGTCTGCGACCCCCCGAATGAACCGCCTGAGCCGCCGCCGCGTCCTGTCCGGGCTGCTGCTGGCGTCGGCCAGTCTCGGGCTGGCTGGCTGCACGCTCTCGATGCCGGAGACGCCGACGCCGTCTGTCGCGCCGGCCGCGCCGGCCGTGGCGACTGGCGAATTGCAGGTCGGCGTGATCCTGAGTCTGAGCGGACGGTTCTCCCGCGAGGGCGCGCTGATGCGGGCCGGCTACGAGGTCTGGCAGGACGCCGTCGAGCAGGCCGGCGGCCTGAAGGTCAGCGATGGCCGGCGGGCGCTGCGCCTGCACCTGCTGGACGACGAGAGCGAGCCGCTGACGGCCGGTCGCCAGACCGAGCGGCTGGTGCAAGGCCAGGGCGTGCGCCTCTTTCTGGGGCCGTTCTCGTCGGCCATCACGACCTCGGTTGCCACCGTGACCGACCGCGCCGGTGCAGTGCTGGTCGCTCCTGACGCGCCGGCTGCCGGACTGTATCGGCGGGGCCTGAAGGGCTTGTTCTCGATCCTGCCGACGGAAGACCGTCTGTTTCACGGACTGGCGGATATTGCCGCATCGGTTCAGCCGCGCGCCACGCCGGTCGGCATCATCATCGCCGACGAGCCGTCGAACGCCGCCGCGGCGGCCGGCTTCCGCGAGCGGGCGAACGCCCTCGATCTCGGGCCGGTCCGGCTGGAGCTGACGGCGCTCGGCTCGCGGGACATCATGCCGCCGCTCCTGCGGACTGCCGAGTCCACGCCGCGCTTCATCATCCTGGCGACGGAGTACGGCCAGACGACACGCTTCGCGCCATCGTTGCGGGCCTACCTGCCGTACACCTCGATGCGCGCGCTGGTCCCGATGCCCGAGCCAGTCGATCCGACGGGCCGGCGCGCCGTCCTCTTCGACGGCATCCTGACGGTCGAGAACTGGTGGCCGACGGTCTCCGCCAACGGGCCCGTGTTCGGGTCAGCCGCCGAGTACGCCGAGCGCTTCAAGCGCCTGCACGGCTACGCGGCAGACCCCCGCGGCGCGGCGGCGACAGCGGCTGGCCTCGCGCTGCAGCTGGCGGTCGAGCGGGTGGGCGGGGCTGACCCCGCCGCCGTCCGCGAGGCGCTTTCGGGCCTGGAGGTGCTGACGTTCTGGGGCCGCCTGGGCTGGGACACGGCGGGGCGCAACCGGGCGTCGGTGCCGCCGGTGTTGCAGCAGCAGGGCAATGAGCTGGTGGCCGTCTACCCGCCCGACGTGGCCGGGGCGCGCATCCGCTATCCGCTGGCCGGGTGGCCGCGCGGGTAGCCAGCGGCTAGAGCTGGCCCGTGGTCCGCAGCTCCCGCTCGATAGCCAGTCCACGGCTGTACTTGCCCATCGTGGACGGCTCCAGGCGATCCGGGTAGCGCTCCCGCAGCGCCTGCCCCAGGAGCCGAGGAACCTCGTCGCCGTGGTTGCCCAGCTCCTCGATCTCGATCTCCCAGTAGTCGACCAGGACCCGTCCGAAGTCGAAGCGGGTGCGGTCCAGGGCCAGCTCGGCGAGGGGCTGGTCGCCGTGGGCGTCGTCGTAGGCGTGGATGGCCGTGCGGCGAGTCGAACGGTCCTGCGTCGGATGGAGGCCAGCCGCGCGGAGCCAGTCGTCCGGCGACGTGCCGGCCCCGGCCAGCCCGTTGACCCGCGCCAGGTCCACGCCCTCGTCGTGGAAGACGGCACAGACATCCTGCCAGTTCTGCGCGCTGGCCGGCGTCTCCAGCTCGTACCGACGGAACAGGCCCTCGCTGGAGCTGGTGCCGCCCTTGACCGTGAAGACCTGCCGTCCGTCGATCTCGCGGAGGCGCAGGCTGAGCTTGCGGGCGCGCAGACCGTAGTCGGCGGTGTCCCAGTAGATATCGCGCAACTGGTGCTCCCGGGCGTCGGCCAGCCGCACGCCTCCGAGCGAGACGATGGTTGCGATCTCGTCGAGCAGCTTGTCAGGATCGTTGCCGGTCACCGTCAGCTTCAGCTCGACTTCGAGGTTGTCCTGCAGTCGCATGGGTCACCAATCTTGCCGATGGCAGGCCGGCACGGCGTCCGGAGAGGACGTCGCTGCATCGTTCAGGCCGGGGGCATCAGAGCCGGCAGCAGACATCAATCGACGGCGTGGCGCTGGATCTCCGCCCGGATCGACGTCACGGCAGCCTCGGCCTGCTCCTTGAGCTGCCGCCAGATGGCTTCACATGCGTCGCAATCAGTGGCCGCCTTCAGGTAGCGCTCGTAGCTCTCGATATCTTCGAGCTGGTCGTGTAGGACTGCGATCAAGCTGTAGTCCTGGTCTCGGCTCGGCATCCGCTCCCCCGACGTTGGCCGCCTGGAACTCTCGTGACTGGCCGCTCAGCCGACGCTGAGCGGCACAAGGTTGGCTGTGGCCGGCGGCGGCCCCTGCCGCTCCGCGATGACCTCCACTTCCAGCCCATACACCTTCTCGATCAAGTGCGCGCGGTCTCGCGTGGCATGCACCTCGGCCTTGGCCTTGGTGCGGCTCTGCATGCGGATCAGCAGCTTACCGTGCTCGGCAAGGATCGCCTCGACCCACCGGACCGTCTGCTCGTGCGAGGCGTCCATCCCGTCCACCAGCCGCGCCAGCGGCGCCAGCTTCTCGACCATCGGCCGGAGCGTCGAGGGGATGGTGGTCAACCACGCCTCAAGCTCGCTGACGTGATGGATCGTGTGGGCGGCGGCGATCACGCTGATGACGTTCAATTCGTCGCGCGTGAAGCCTGGCAGGCTGCTCTCGCGGATCAGTGCCGCCGTCCGCATGCGGCGGTCGCGCTCCTCGCCCTGTTCGCCGACGTTGTGCAGCAGGACGCCGAACTCGAACAGCTCGGCTTCTTGTGCGCCAAGCTTGTGCAACGGCTTCAACTGGTCGAACAGTTGCAGGGCCAGCGTCGCCGTCTGCATGGCGTGCGGCGGATCGTGGTAGTTCTGCATCAGCATCGAGAGGACCGCCTGATGACGCACGTTCAGGTCGCCAACGGTGATGCCGATCAGCTCTTCGATGCGCTGGACCATCTCGGCCATCGACTTCGGCTGGACCAACTCAAGCTGATGCGCCTCGGCCCAGTCCTCGTACCCCTCCAGCACCCGCTGCTGGTAGAGCTGATAGCTGAACGGCACGTCGCGAGTCAGCCCGAGATCCATCCCCGCCTCGTACAGGTCGATGGTGGACAGATCGATGCGCGAGCGCTGCACCGTCTCCTCGTCGTGGTAGAGGAAGACCAGGTCCGGGCGCGGAGCTACCGCGCACAGCACTTCCAGCCAGTCAGGGTCGAGATCGCGAGCCATGCCCTGCACCGTTCGGTAGACGTAGCGGTCGGCCAGGACGACCTTGCCGGCCTGCAGGGCCGGCAGGATCTCCCATTCGAGCCGCTCGGCCATGTCGCTGGCCGCGACCAGCACCAGGGTGCGGGGCGACAGCTCGTTGAGGGGGGCGGCGCTGCGGTAGATGCCGCCGGCCAGCGTCGCGCCCATCGGGCGGCTGACCACGATATCCTGCCCGCGTGCCTGGAGCGCGCCGCGCGCGTGAGCGAGCGCCTCGCGGCGGCCCGCACCCTCCGGACCCTCGAAAGCGATCAGGTAGCCGGGGTAGGGACGCTGGTCAGCCACCGATAACCTCCCGCCGGCGTCGGCGCTCACGGCGGGTGTCCTCACGCTCGCCGAGCATCGCGAGGTGACGCTCCAGGATCGGACGGGCCAGCTCGCGCACTTCCTCGCGCTGCGGCTCGATGGTCCGGTTCGCGTCGATCACCGTAAGCTGGTACTCGTCCACCATGTGCTGGTACTCGTTGACCACCCGGCTCTGGAAGAGCCGATAGCTCTCCTGCGGCTCCAGGCTCAGCCCGAGATCGAGGCCCGCCTCGTAGTACTTCAGACCTTCGCGGCCTGGACCGGTCAGGACGCGGTTCATGGCCACGTCGAGCGGCACGTGGAAGTAGAGCGCCAGGTCAGGCTGCAGGGCGAAGCTGTAGAGCCGGCGAATCGAGGCGCGGTCGGCGTTGCGCGCCACGTCTCGGGCGAACGCCGTGAAGACGTAGCGGTCGGCCAGCACCAGCTTGCCCTCGCGGAGGGCCGGCAGGATGATGTTTTCGTACCGGTGCGTGAAGTCCGTCACGTGCAGCAGCACAAAGCTCAGGTGGCCAAGCCAGAGCCGTCGCTTGCCGCGCCGCACGGCTTTGGCCGTCAGGCTGGAGCTGTTCCACTCTGTGAAGAGGACATCCGCTCCCTGCTCGATGAGCCAATCCTTGAGCAACTGGAGCTGCGTGCTCTTGCCCGAGCCGTCCACGCCCTCGACGACGATCAGGCTGCCCGGATAGTCGAACCGTTGCAGGGGGATCGGCGCCGTCAGCGTCGCGACACCGTTCACCTGGCCATTGGACGCCATATCACTCCTCCTCCCAGCTGACAGACTGGACGCCGTCCCGGAAGACCAGCAGCGTCAGCTCTTCGGTCGAGAGGTTGGCGTTTGCCTCGACAACCATTGTCATCTTGACCAGGCCATCCTTCTTCGCCCGCGCATCGAATTCGAGCAGCCGGTACCGAATATCTCGCTCATAGAATGTCTGACGGATCCGTTCCAGCGAGCCGCTGCCATCCTCCGTCGTGAGGGACAACGTGTAACCGCGCTGCGGGTTGTAGAGCGTTGACGGAAGACTGCTGGCGATCCGTCCGAAGACCCCTTGTATCAGCACGATCAACACCGCACCGATAAACGCCAGCTCGAACAGGCCCACGCCGACGGCGATGCCGATACCCATCGTGACGAACAGCGAGGCCAGCGCGCGCGGGTCGCGGACGGGCGTCCGGTACCGAATGATGCTGCCCGCGCCCAGCAGCCCGAAGGCGCGCACGATCTCATTGCCGATGATGATCATCATCAGCGCGCCGGTGAACGCGATGATGACGTGCGCCTGGACGATGTACTCGTCAACGTGGATGCGCTGCCGGTAGCCGACGATCGCGCCGAGCAGCGCGGCCAGCACCAGCTTCGCCAGCACGACGGGCAGGGAGTGGTCGCTCGGCGTCAGCAGCGTCTGCACGCTGCTGATGATGTTGGTGAACTCGTTGTCGGGCAGGGGGGTGGCCTGCGCGCTGGTGGTGCGGCTGGAGGGCATCGCCACCAGGACCAGCACCAGGACGGCGGCAGCGGCCATGCCGAGGGCCACCAGCCAGACGCCATAGTCTGGGTGCGAGGCCCCGAGGCCGGCCGGCTTGGCTGAGCCGTTGAGAGAAAAGCGCTCGAAGACGAGGCCGGCGTCGTCACCAGCCTCCTGCTCCGCCGCGATTCGATCCTTCTTCGCCACGGCGCCTCCGCCCCCGTCAGCGGGCCTGAACCAGCCGCGCCTCTGCTCTGGTGGGCGCTGCGGCCAGTATATCAGGCGTCTTTCCGTCCTTAGAACCGGCCGGTGTTCCTGTCGTGTGACAGTCTTCCCTGAAACGCGGCGTCTCTCCACATGGTACGTCGGGAACATCCGAACGGATGACTGCCAGACGTGTACCAGGAAGCAAGAGCGCCCGCACGTCAGAATCGACGTGCGGGCGTCCCGCCCAGGTGCCGCGCGCGGCCGGGCCTAGAAGCTGCGCTCCACGAACAGCGGGGCCACCAGGTTGTCGGCCGGAGCGTAGTCGTCGGTCAGGATGATGGTCGGCGTCTCGGCGAGCCACGTGTCCATCACGTCCTGCGGCATGATCTGCACCAGCGGCTGGCCGTTGAAACCCTGGCCGGGCTTGATAGCGCGGATGCGGTCCATGTCGATCGGCGTCGCGCTGGCCGCCACGAGGTAGGTGTTCGGCGCGGAACTGTTCCAGTTCGGCGCGTCGTTCAGGATATAGACGTAGGGGAAGACTTCCTTGACCGTCTTGGTGTAGGCCGGGATGAACAGGCCGCCCCGCAGCTTGTCGATGACCAGCGCGAGGTACAGCCCGTCGTCCTTCATCATGCTCCGCACCTTCTGCGCGAACTCCTTCGTCGTCAGGTGGTACGGGATCTGCAGGTCGTTGAACGCGTCGCCGAACACGAGATCGAACTTCTCGCCGCCCTGGTACAGATCGACGATCTGTCGGGCGTCGGCGTTGTAGGTGATGATGTTCGTGTCGCGGCGCACGCCCAGCCGCGCGAAGTTCGTCTCCGTCACGCCGGGGTCGATCTCCGACACGACGATCTTGGCGTCGGGGCGGAGCGTCTCCATCTGCCGAGGCAGGGTGTAGCCGCCGCCGCCGATGAAGAAGGCGCTGTACTTCGGGTACTTCTGCGCGACGTACTCGATCATGTCGGCGTACACCTTGATGTAGCCGTACTTGAGGTAGGTCGGATCGTTCAGCGAGTTGTAGCTGTGGATCAGGTGATCGAGCACCAGTGACACCGTCTGATGCTCGTCGTTCAAGTCTGGCCCGGTCACCTTGATGCAGAAGTAGTTGGTCTCCATGTAGCAGCCGCCGTTCAGCGCGTCCGGCCGCTCGTAGGTGATCACGCCGCGCGGATTGATCCAGTAGACCAGCCCGATGACGATCAAGGCGGTGGCGACGGTCACCTCGGCGTTCCCCTTCTTGTCCTTGCCGAAGGGGAGCAGGTTGCCGAAGACGAACGCCATGCCGATCAGGATGACGGCCACGCCGAGCACGACCGACCGCGTCCCAAACGCCGACACCAGGTAGAAGCCCGTCAGGAAGGTGCCGACGATGCTGCCGACCGTCGAGAAGGCGTAGATCTTGCCGGCGATGGAGCCGGTCTGGCGCAGGTCCGTCAGCGCCAGCTTGATGACGATCGGCGAGACCATGCCCAGAATCAGCGTCGGCGGCAGGAAGAGCACCGACGTGATCACCACGATTCGGGTGATGAGCCAGACGTCAGATGCCTGCCCGGTGGTCGGCTTCGGGATGATGTTGGTCAGGTCGTAGGCGGCCAGCGGCAGGATCAGCAGGCTGAACAGCCCGCCGCCCAGCAGGATCAGGCCGAGCGTCCTGCGCGAGCCGGCTTTGTCTGCCAGAACGCCGCCCAGGAAGTTGCCTGCCGAGATGCCAGCCAGACACACCCCGATGATGCTCGTCCAGGTGTACAACGAGACACCGATAAAGGGAGCGAGGATGCGCCCAGCGACCAGCTCCAGCACCATGGTGCAGCAGCTGGCCATAAAGACGATCAATAACGAGACCCAGAGCCCACCCATGTCGCTCCCATCCTCTCGCCTGCCCGGCGTCGCGCGTTTGCGCGCTCGGACGGGCCAGGGTCCACCTACGGCGGCGCTATTGTATCATCCGCCCCGGAACCTGCCAGAAGATTACGTTTCGTGGCGCACAGGGGATGTACGAGGTGAAACCGAGGCCGCCGGCCAGTCTCTTGCTGATGACCATCGGCAGCCTGGTACTCGTCAACGTCGTCGCGGCGCAGCTCATCCTGAAGCTGGCGTATCCGTCGGTCGGCGCGCAGTTCAACTGGGGGATCCTCCTCCTGCTGCTGAGCGCGACCATCGTGCTTGGCTGGAAGACGGTCATCCGCTGGCGTGCGTACTTGCGCCTCGCTCGGGCGTGGAAGCGTCGAGCGGGCGCCTGAGCGCGTGGTCCGCTGATCGATCTGACGCGGTTCCTCTGGCTTTCGGATTCTGACGTAGATCGGGGGGCTTCCTATGCGGACGCACAACATCGCGGTCATTCCCGGCGATGGGATCGGGCAGGACGTCATCGGCTGCGGGCTGAAGGTTCTCGAAGCGGCCGAGCAGGTCGTCGGGGATGTGCGGTTCGAGTTCGAGACGTTCCCCTGGAGCTGCGGCTACTACCTTGAACACGGGAAGATGATGCCGGACGACGGCATCAAGATCCTGGAGCCGTTCGACGCGATCTACCTGGGCGCGGTCGGTTTCCCGAAGCTGGTGCCGGACCACATCTCGCTGTGGGGCCTGCTGCTGCCGATTCGCAAGGGGTTCGACCTCTACGTCAACCAGCGGCCGATCCGCCTGCTGCCCGGCACCGAGGGCATCCTGCGTGGCAAGACCAGCGACGACATCAACTTCGTCTGCTTCCGGGAGAACACCGAGGGCGCATACGCGGGGGTCGGCGGCCGGGTCCACGTCGGCTCCGACCACGAGGTCGCGATTCAGAGCATCGTGTTCACGCGGGCGGCCGTCGAGCGGATCATGCGGGCAGGTTTCGAGTACGCCCGCGCGACCGGCCGCAAGAAGGTCACCAGCGTCACCAAGTCGAACTCGATGCAGCACAGCAACGTGTTCTGGGACGAGGTCTTCAACCTGGTGTCGGCGGACTATCCCGAGATCGCCCACGAGCAGTGCCACGTGGACGCGATGGCCGCGCGGATGGTCCGCAATCCGGAGTCACTGGATGTGCTGGTTGCCTCGAACCTGTTCGGGGACATCCTGACGGACCTCGCGGCGGCGCTCCAGGGGAGCCTCGGGCTGGCTCCGAGCGCGAACGTCAACCCGAGCAAGAAGGTGCCCGGGTTCTTCGAGCCGGTCCACGGCTCCGCGCCGGACATTCACGGCAAGGGCATCGCCAACCCGATTGCGGCGGTCTGGGCGGCGTCGATGATGCTCGAATCTCTGGGCGAGCGCGAGCTGGCTGGCCTGATCATGCGGGCCATCGAGGCGGTGACCGCCGAGGGCACGGTGCTCACGCCGGATCTCGGCGGCACGGCCACCACCTGGGACGTCACGGACGCCATCATCGCGAAGCTGAGAGCGTAGGCGAGAAGCAGCCCTCACCCCCAACCCCTCTCCCTGTGCGCGGGAGAGGGGAGGAATGAGAGAACTGCTCCTACCGCCGTCTGGTACGCCCGAATACGAGGGAACAGCCGTCACGTTGCTGGTCTCCCCTCTCCCGCGCACAGGGAGAGGGGGTGGGGGTGAGGGCCTTCTTGCTCGCCCGGGCTAGCGCTTGCCTCGGCGCGACCGCTCGGTCGCCAGCGAGGTCGGCTCGTCGCTCTCGGCAATGCTGGACGTGACGTCCGGGAACGTGCCTTCGTCCTCAGTCTCCTGGGCCGGCACCTCGATCTGCTCGTCCCAGTCAACCTCCGGGAACAGCCGCTCGACGCCCTTCGCGAAGCGGTCCGGATCGCCGAACTTCAGCTGGTAGACCGGGTTCTCCTCCAGCGGGTCATCCGGGAACTCCAGCTCGACCCAGCCCTCGTCCACGCCCTGCGCCACGAGCCGCGTCACCAGATGTCGGAAGACGTCGTAGTTCGCGTGGGCCGGCGCGATGCCGTTGTAGAGCGTCTCGCCCTGGCCGTTCGCCGTCCACAGCTTTTCGAGCAGGTAGTACGGGTTCGGCTCGTGCAGGTCCGCCCGCCACCGGCGCGGATAGAACCACTGATCCAGAAGCTGATCGAGCTGTTGGATCCGCCCAATCTTCTCGTGGCAATTCGGGCACGGAAACACAGCGCCCCATTCTGCGCTCTTGAAGCTCTCGCGGCAGCTCGGACAGGTAAATTCGATTGGGGTGCGCGCCACGGTTCCTCCCTCGTCGCTGAGCGAGTCGGTTATACACGCCTTCTCGAAGGCCGGCAAACGTTCCGCACTCACTGATTGCCCTGAATGTACGGTCAGGACGCGCCGGTAGATGACTCTCCAGACGGCAGCGCCCGCTTACCACCGCCAAACCGCTGCTTCAGCGCCTCGTTGACCGAGACGTAGCGACGGCGCGCCTCGGCCTGGAACAGACGGATCATCTCAGGTGGCGGGGCGTCGCCACGCTCGTAGTAGTAGCGGGCGGCCTGCCCCACGGTGTACGTCCCCAGGTAGGCGACGGCCGCCTTCGGCAGGGCGGCGATGGGCGCCGGCGCGAATCCGATGGCCGTGCGCGCAGCCGTCCGCCAGACGAACGCGCTGCCGATCACCGGCAGGATCTCCTTGAGCACGCCGATCCGGTCGTCCACGTCCCGTCCGTGGATGGCGGCGAGCTTGAAGACCAGCATCGCCTGGTTCTTGGTGAGCACCAGGATGTCAGCCATGCCGCCGAGGAACATGCCCAGCACCGGCACCAGGGCCGGCAGGCTCGACATCAGCGCAAACTGAGCGTTGACCTTGCTGGCCTCGCGGATCAGATCTTCAGAGATCGGGTGGCGCAGAGCCGGGAAGCGGTGGGCCAGCGCCAGCCGCAGGTGCGGCGCCGTCTGGAGCATCCGCCCGAGCAGCTGGCCACGGGTGGCTTCGGCATTCCGGGCGTCGACGACAGCCGTCAGCTCAGGCGGATGGGTTGGGAACTGATTCCGGAGGGCCGGCCCGCCCTGAGACGGCGTCGGCAGCTGGTCGGCGTGCGTCAACACGATGAAGAACGGGCTGCCGCGCGTGCCCAGCTGGGCCGCGATCCGGCGCTCAGGCGACCAGTCCGGCTCCGTGGCGTCCACCACCAGGAATGCCAGGCTCAAGCGTCCGGAGGCCGTGACGGCGGCGCTGTCGACGTCGTTGAAGGAGATGTCCCGCCCGGTCAGTTCGGCAGTGTCGACGCCCAGCAGCGCTCGCGAGAGAGTGTGCCGCCCACTGCCGGCGCGGCCGAAGAACCCGATGGTGACCGGCTGCTCGTAGTCGGCCCGAAGCTCCGCCGGATTGATCTCGCGGAGGGCGTCCCAGAAATAGCGCCCCAGCCCGAACAGTTGCGAACCACGTTGAAGGAACATGCCCATGGCGTCACGGAGTGTACCACTGCGAACAGAGTTTCCCAGGAAAGGCCCCGAATCAGGGTGACGCGGCTACAATGAGACCGTCGTGCGCCGCAGCCAACGTGGGTGGCGCGACGCGCCCCCTTGAGACTGTCGGGCTGGAGGCGATAGTTCCATGACGTGCCCCTCGTGCGGCGCAGCCAATCACGCAGACTTTTCTTTCTGCCTGCAGTGCGGCCACCCGCTCGCGCAGTCCGGGCAGACCGTGGACATCGGCGGCGAGACGCGCGCCGACATGCAGCCGATTGGCGGCGGCCTTCCGATGGAGGCCGGCACGATGGCGATGTCGGTGCCGGAGTTCGACAGCCCCGCGAGCAGTACGCCGCTGGGCGGCAGCCCCTCCTCGGGGGGCGCGACGGTCCAGCTACGCGTCGAGCAGGGCTCGGTGGACGAGGCGCTCATCAGCCTCGACCGGCCGATCACCATCATCGGGCGGCGGCAGGGCAGCGACATCGTGATCCACGACACGAACGTCTCGCGGATGCACGCGCAGATCCGCCGTGACGGCTCGCGTCTGACCATCGAGGACGCCGGCAGCTCCAACGGCACCATCGTCAACGACGAGCGGATCGAGCAGCCGCGCGACCTCAAGGACGGCGACGTCATCCGCATCGGGGACGCCGTCTTCATCCTCGAGGCGCAGCCGACCACGGGCGGGTACCAGACCGATCTGCCGCCCGAAGGCTCGACGATGGCCATCGACCTCGACTCGCCGATGACGAGCCTGGGTGGTGCGCCCGACTTCAACCCGCCAGCGCTGATGTCGTCGCCGCTGTCGACCCCATCGACGCCGCCTGCCCCGGCGACGCCTCCGCAGCCTGCCCCGGCACCGGCCCCGGCCTCGACGTACACGCCGCCGCCCGTGCTGGCCGCCGCGAATCAGACATCGCTGTCCGAGGGGGTGCTCGACGAGGAGGATCTCTCCCCGCCGAGCCTGCTGACGGAGGCAGCGCACTCGGCACCCGCTCCGTACGCCTCACCTGCCCCATACGTCGCGCCGTCGCCCATGCCGGCGCCGGTCCCTGCCCCGACTCCTGCGTCGGCCCCGCAGCCGGTTGCCCCGGTGGCGAGTGCACCGGCAGTCGTGCCCGAGGCGACGCCGCAGCCGTCCTCCCCATCTGGCTCGACCGCCGCGACGCTGGCCTCGTTGCGCCGCGAGCTGTCCGAGGTCGGGCAGGATCTGACCGGCTTCTCCAGCACGCTGACGGCGCTGGCGGATCGTGTCGAGCGGCTGGAGCTTGGCCTCGACACGGCCACCTCTGACCTCGCGGCCGTCGCGGACGCGATCAAGGGACCAGACGCCGCCGTCCTCACCGAGCTGCAGGGCATCCTGGCCGACATCGACCGGGCGGCCGAGGGGCCGAAGCTGTCCGACGCCCTGGTAGTGCTGGAACAGCTTGCGGCCCAGCCACGTGACATCGAGCTGCTGCTCAGGCTCTCGCAGCAGGCCGGAGCCATCGAAGGGGCGTTGCGGATTCACGGTCGCCTCGTGGCGGCAGCGCCGCGCCTCCAGGCGACGCTCGCGCGGCTCACGAGCTAGTCGCGCGAGCGTCAGCCTGCAGATGTCAACTGAAGCGCCTGGGTCGAACGCCGCCGACGGGAGCGGTCACCTGCTGGGGAGCAGCCGGCTGTTTCGTGGCATCCCGCGTGAGACCGTGGATCAGATCGTCGGGCCGTTTCAGCGGCACGGCGTTCGGCCGGACACCGTCATCGTGCGGGAGGGCGAGGCCGGCGACTCGCTGTTCATCATCGAGACCGGGCTGGTAGAGGTCTTCCTTCAGAGCGCGACCGGCGAGACGACCGTGCTGGCGCGGCTGGGGGCCGGCGAGACGTTTGGCGAGATGTCCGTCCTGACCGGCGAGCCGCGCTCGGCCAACGTGCGGGCCATCGCCCCGACCGTCGTGCGGCTGGCGAACCGCGAGGCGTTCCTGCAGGCGGCGGCGACCACGCCCCTGTTGCTGTTCAACCTCAGCCGCATCCTGGTGGACCGCCTTCAGCGGACCACCCACTCACGGGCCGCGCGGCCAGGCGCGCAGGTCATCGCGATCATCGGGCGGATGCCGCCGCTGATCGGCAGCCTCGTCGCCACGAACGTCGCCGCCGCGCTCTCCCACACGACCCGCAAGCGCGTGCTGCTGATCGACCGGCCGCCGGAGCAGGCCAGCTCGCTGCCGGGCCGCGAGCGCAGCCCCGCGTTGTCAGACATCTGGACCCATGGTGCTGAACGGCTACGGGTGCCGGCGCTCCAGTTCGGGACCGCCCGCTTCATGGCGCTGAACCTGCCGCCAGACGCCGGGCTGTTGCGGGCGATCCAGCCACTGGCCCTGTCGGAGGCGCTGGGCTGGTTCCGTCAGAACGCGGCCTACACGGTGCTCAACCTCGTGGGCGAGGACCGGCGCGACGTGCTGTCGATCATGGCGCAGCTGGATCGCATCTACCTGCTGGCGACGACGGCTCAGCTTGGCACCACCTATGCGGACGAGCTGGTCTCGGCGTTCTCGGCGCTGCGACGTGACGTGCGCGAGCAGTCGTTCCCGGTCCTGCTCTCGGACGAAGGGTTGTCGCTCGCGGCGGTGCGCGCCCGCTCCGTCGAGCGGCTCGGTGTGCCGGCCCGGGTGATCCTGCCCGGGCCAGCCCAGATCCTCCGTGAGGCGGCCCGGCAACTGCCGCCGCTGGCGATCAACGCCCGCCATCTCTCGTTCAGCCGCGCGATGCACTGGATGGCGCGCGATATCGCCGGGCTGAAGGTCGGGTTGGCGCTCGGGTCGGGCGGCGCTCGCGGGTTCGCGCACGTCGGCGCGCTGCGCTTCCTGGAGGAGCACGACATCCCGAACGACTACCTGGCCGGCTGCAGCATGGGCTCGGTGATCGGCGCGCCGCGCGCCCTGGGCATGGACGTGGTGCAGGGCCAGGAGACGATGCGCATGCTGCACCAGAAGTTCACGAACCTGCTCCAGCCGCGCTGGGGCATGGGCATGATGCAGGCGTTGTTCAAGCCCGAGGCCGTCGAATCGACCTACCGTGAGCTGGTGGGAGACGCGACCTTCGAGGAGCTGCCGGTGCCGTTCGCGGTGGTGGCGGCCGACCTGGAGACCGCCCGCCCCATCGTGTTCACGCAGGGACCGCTCGCGGACGCCTTGCGCGCCAGCAGCTCGATCCCTGGCGTCTGGCCGCCGAAGGAGATCGGCAAGATGCGGCTGGTGGACGGCGCCGTGCTGAACCCCGTGCCGACGCAGGCTGTGCGCGATCTCGGGGCCGACATCGTCATCGCCGTGGATCTCTCAAATCGAGACGCGGGCGGTGCGGCTGAGGTTCAAAAGCAGTCGAACCTGCTCCAGAATCTGATGCGCTGCATTGATATCATGACGGCGGATCGTGCGGTGCGCGATTGCCTCCTGGCGGACGTGGTGATTCGGCCGAAGTTCGAGATCACCGGGTGGAAGGCCTTCGAGCACGCCGATGCCTACGCCGAGGCCGGCTACGTTGCCGCGCGCGAAATGTTCAGTTCGTTACAGAAGTTGCTTCCCTGGCTAGACCGGAGCCCCGGCCACGACTAAGCTGACAGTAGGCCAGCTCGTCGGTTCGACCACCGTCTCGGCTCTGCTCCTGGTGTTTCCGACGTAGGGCGCTGGTATACACGGAGGGAACAAGGTGGGACGACGTCGCGTCGTGGTGACAGGCCTGGGGATGCTGTCGCCAGTCGGTGCATCCGTGGAGGAGACCTGGTCGAATCTCGTCTCCGGGGTGTCCGGCGCGCAGGCATTTCCGGACGAGATGGACTTTACGGACTTTCCGTTCTCGACCGCGGAGTATCCGACGCACATTGCTGCGCCGGTCAAGAGCTTCGACCCAACGGCGTTTATGCCGCAAAAGCAGGCGCGCCGAATGGCCCGCTTCAGCCAGTTCGCCGTGGCGGCGGCGCAGATGGCTGTCAAAGACGCCGAGCTGGCCATCACGCCTGAGAACCACGACCGTGTGGGCGTGCTGCTCTCGAACAGCGCCGGCTCGATTGCCGTCAGCGAGAAGAACTACGCCGTGCTGCGCGAGCGCGGCTGGCAGCGCACCCATCCGCTGTTCATGGCGATGGTGCTGCCGAACATGGTCAGCTCCAACGTGAGCATTGCTGTTGGGGCGCGCGGCTACAACTCGACGGTGGCCACCGCCTGCGCTGGCGGCACGACGGCCATTGGCGAGGCGACGGAGGTGATTCGACGCGGGGCGGCAGACGTGATGCTGGCCGGCGGCGCCGATGCCCCGATCTGCGAGATGACGCTGATCGGCATGAGCATGATCGGCGCGCTCTCGACCCGTAACGAGGAGCCGACGCGGGCCAGCCGTCCGTTCGACGCGGACCGCGACGGCTTTGTGGCGGCTGAGGGCGGCGCGGTGCTGGTGCTGGAGGAGTACGAGCACGCACGGCGGCGCGGCGCGCGCGTCTACGGCGAGGTCACGGGGTACGGCGCGACGACGGACGCCTTTCACTTGACCGGCCCCGACCCGACCGGCGAGGCCTCGTCGAATGCGATGCGGCTGGCCATCGAGGACGCCGGCATCCACGCCGAGGAGATCGACCACGTCAACGCGCATGCGACCTCGACGCCGCTCGGGGATCGACTGGAGACGGTGGCGCTGCGCCGGGTGCTGGGCTGCCGGGCCGAGCGCGTGCCGGTGACGGCGAACAAGTCGATGACGGGCCACATGTTCGCCGCGAGCGGGGCGCTGGAGGCGATCGTCTCGCTGCTCACGATCCAGCGCAGCCTGATCCCGCCGACCATCAACTACGAGACGCCCGACGCCGAGTGCGACCTTGACTACACGCCGAACGAGGCGCGAGAGCGGCCGGTGCGGACCGTGCTCTCGAACAGCTTCGGGTTCGGGGGGCAGAACGCCTGCCTGGTGCTGTCCGGGCCGCCGGACTGAACCAGCGGATCGACGACGTGGACTGAATCGTGCCGGCAGCGACCGCACCCCCAGGGCGATTGCCTGTTCGTCGATGGTCCCATGACGTCATGACGCGAGCTGTTGGGGGATGAGGGCCTTTACCGCGGCCCCGACGACGCTGCACAACGATGGCGGTTTCACCACGGGTGCGGCCTGGCCGGTCACAGGGCGCGGTGGACGCCCAGCGCCTCGGCAAGGCGGATCGCCTCCTCGACAGACTGCCTCGCGAGCCGCGTCCAGGCGCCCAACTCGGCGGCCTCGGCTCCCAGACGGTACAGGGCGCGGATGTCCGTCTGGTTGCCCAGCCGTTCGCTGAGCAGGACCGCCAGCCGCGCCAGCTCGGTGTCGCCGCCGAGCCGCTCGTGCTCGGCGACCAGCTGGGTGACCGCGTCGCTCTCGACAGATGCGCCAGCAGGCGCAAGGCCTGACGCGAGCACTCGTGACTGGAGGCGTTGCCCGGCCGCTCCAAGGCGCACAGCGACCGCCACCAACTGCTCGCGAGGGGAGCGCTGCGGGGCCGGCTCGGCGGATGCTGCGAGTGGCCGCGGCGCTGTGGGCGGCTGCTGGGCGGTCAACGGCTGCGCCGGTGGCTGCTGGGATGTTGGCGGCTGGTCTGCTGACGGCCGGTCTTTCGGCTGCTGGACCGTCGACGGCAGCGCGTTCGCGTTCGCGTGCGCTGCCAGTGGCCGGGGCTGAGGCGGCGCCACATTCTCGTGCGTTCTGCGCGACGGCTCGATTTCCTGGGGCATGACGACGCCCGGCGTCTCTTGGTAGTCCTCAGGGTCCAGGTCGTCAGAGACCGGGGCCGGGGCGCCCGGCATCCGACGGTCTCGCGACCAGGAGTCGTCGGGATGCGCGGTCTGGGGCGGCAGATCGACCTGAAACACAACTGTCCCCAGCACGATCAGGTCGCCGTCTGAGAGCTTGCGCCGCTCGACCGTCATACGGTCGTTGACGATGGCCGGATTGGCAGCCTGCAAGCTCTCGATGACGTAGGCGTCGCCGAGCCGCAGGATCTGAGCATGGTGCCGCGAGACCTGCGCGTCGTAGACCAGCACATCACAATCGGGCGCGCGCCCGATCAGCGTCCGCCGCTGAAGGATCTCAAAGGTCGGCCGGGCAGTCGGACCCTCCAGAACAACCAGTCTCACGGCGAGCGCTCAGGCCGCCCAGAGCACCGTGAACAGGTACCAGAGTCCGCCGACGGCGAGCGCGACCCAGAACAGCATGAACGCCCAGAGGACTGGGCCTCGGAGCAGGGGCTTCTCCTCGGCCTCTGGGGCCACCTGACCGCCGTAATCGTGGCCGCACTCTTCGCAGTACCGCGTATCCTCGGCCCGTGGCACGCCGCAGGCCGGGCAGACGGTCACGGTCGGTGCGCCGGGGCTGGCGGCCGCGGCCGGGGGTGGAGGCGGTGGCGCAGCACCCGACGGCGGCGGCGGAGGGGTCGCCCCACCGGTTGGCGGGGGCGGCGTGCCTGATGCCGACGCTGGCGGCGGAGGAGTGGAGCGCGGGGGTTGCTGTGGCTCCACGGAAGTCGCTCCTTCTCGATGGCGTGTGCCGAACCATCGGTTCGGCGGTCTGGTCGTTGAGTGGCGCGGGGTGAGGGCGATGCTCAGTACCGGATGCGGGCGTTACGAATCTGGATCTCAGGCGGATCCTGGCCGGGCATCGGGCGCACGTCCAGCCCGTCCACGGCGATCACCGGCACGTTCGGCAGGTTCGGGTCCTTCTCCACCTGACAGTCACGCAGGTTGAGCCAGGCGCGATGCTCGGTCCGTCCGATCCGCAGCACGATGGGGATACGGTACAGACCCATGCCGGCCTGCGGCATCATCGCCTGCCCGCCCGAGGCCTGTCGGCCCCAGTCCTGGCGCGGTGCACCGAGCATGTCGCCCATCACGGTCTCGCCCGAGCCGTAGGCGGCCATGCCCGCGCCAACGCCGGCCGGCATCTGCTGTGGATAGTCACGCGGGGCGCTCAGCACCCGGCCGCAGCGTCCGCAGAAGCGCGCCCGTGCTGGCAGCACCGCGCCGCAGCGACCGCAGAACCGGGCCTGTCCGGGCATCGGGCGGGCGCCGTGCGCGCCGTCCTCTTCGAGATCGTCGCTGGGCGGCTCGGAGATGGTCGGGATCCAGTCGAGCGCCTTCGGCATCCACCAGTTCAGGTGGCCCATCAGCTTCATCGAGACCGGCACCATGATGACGCGGATGATGGTCGAGTCTAGCAGCACGGCCATCGACAGGCCGATACCCAACTCCTTCACCACCAACACGTGCCCGAGCGAGAACGCCCCGAACACCACGATCATGATCAGGCCGGCGGCGGTGATGATGCCGGCCGTCCGCTCCAGCCCCTCGGCCACGCTGTGCTCGTTGATCTCGTCCAGCTTGTGGTTGTACTCCGCGTCGTGGACGGCGTTCGGGCCGAACTGCTCGTCGAGCTTGTGCTTCTGGTGCTCGTAGATCTCCTTCACCCGGCTGAGCAGGAAGACCTCATAGTCCGTCGAGAGGCCGAAGAGGATCGAGAACAAGATCACCGGCGGGAACATCGTCAGGCGGCCGAGGTGATCGAAGCCGAGGATCTTGTCGAGGATGCCCCACTCGAAGACCATCACCAGGAAGCCGTAGCTCGCCGTGATGCCGATCAGGTTCATCAAGATGGCCTTGAGCGGCAGGATCAGCGAGTGGAAGAAGAGCAGCAGCACGAAGTACGTGACCAGCAGCACCAGCCCCACGAGCTTCGGGAACTGCCCGAACAGCTCGTCGCGGTAGTCGAGGGTCAGCGCCGACTGCCCGGTGACCAGCACCTCGGCCCCGCGCAGCTCGCGGATGCCCGGCACGACAGTGGCGCGGATGTCCTTCACGAGATCCGTCGTCTCCGGCGCGACCTCCGCGAAGTTCGAGATCACGACGACGTGATACATGTCGCGGGTGCGGTCGATGTTGACGTACTGCGCGATCAGCGCCCGCTGACGCGGGTCCGTGCCGATCAACTGCTCGGGCGTGACGGCCTTGAACTCGTCAAGCGACATGCCTGGGCGCAGATTCGCGATCGACTCGACGCGCGCCACGCGGGTCTTGTCGTCGGTCAGCTCCTGCGTCAGCTTGAACACGCCTTCGCGGTTGGCCGTCTCAAACGCCGCATCCTGCTTGTTCAGCTTGACGATGATCGAGATCGGGGCGACCTCGCCCACGGGGAACGACCGGGAGAGAATCTCGAAGCCCTTCCGCGACTCGGCCTCCTCGCCGACGCCCTGCGGCCCACCCGCGCCGATGGCGTTCATGTCGCGGGCCGGCCAGGACATCGCTGCCAGCAGCCCGACCGACAGGAACAGGAACGGCCAGGGATACCGCATGACCAGCAGGCTCCAGCTGTGCCAGACGCCCGTGCCGGACGACCGCTTCTGCCCCGGCTTGCGGCCGGGGATCAGGTTGAAGGCGTTGACCTGCCGTCCGAAAAGGCACATCAGGGCCGGCAGCAGCGTGACCGCGCCAAGCACCGCGAGTCCAGCCACCAGCAGCATGCCCAGCGCGATGGACCGCACCAGCACCAGGTCGTAGAGCAGCATGACCGACAGGCCGGCCATGACCGTCAGACCCGAGAAGACGATGGACGTCCCGGCCGTCTCGACGGTCTTGACCGTCGCCATGTGCGGCGTGCGGCCCTTCGCCAGCTCCTCGCGGTAGCGGCTGACCATCAGCAGCGAGAAGTCGATGCCGAGACCGAGACCGATCATCGACGCCGTGTTCATCGCGAAGATGGAGGTCTCCATCCGCTGTGCCACGAGGTAGAGAATCCCGAGCGCCGTGACCACTGCCGCCGCGCCAAGCATCACCGGCAGCCCCGATGCGACCACGGTGCCGAAGACGAGCAGCAGCAGGAAGAGCGTCAGCGGCAGGCTCGACAGCTCGGCATGGTGGAGATCCTCGGCGCTGCCCTGCGAGATGTCGTAGGACACGGCCGGGAAGCCGATAATGTAGGCCTCGTCGATGTCATTCGAGAGGTCGCGGTGCAGCTCCTCGCGGATCTTCGGGACCAGGGCCTTCGCTTCCTCCTCATCGCCCTTGAGGTTGATGACGGCGTAGGTGGTGTGCTCGTCCTCGCTGACCAGCCGCTTCAGGCCGGAGACGTAGAACGTCACGATGCGGTCGACGCCCTCGACGTCCTGAATCCGCTTGACGGCCTGGTCTACTCCCTCGCGGTACTGCGGGTCCGTGACCTTGAACTTCGAGCTGGTGAAGATCGCGGCGGCGGTGCGCGTCGGGCGGCGGTCGAACTCGTCAGCCAGGACCGCCTCGCCTCGGTTCGACTCGCTGCCGGGGACGTTGATGCCGCCGGAGACCAGCTCGCCCTTGACCTGCCGCGCGCCCAGCACCGAGACGCCGACGAAGATGATCCAGACGGCCAGCACCAGCCATCGGAACCGCGCGACAAACTCCCCGAGGTGGGAAAAGAACCCTGGTGTGTGGGGCGGCTGTGGCTGGTGTCTCACGCAACGATCTCCCGCGTCGGTGCTGTCGCACGCCGTGCGCGTCCTGCGTCTTTCAGGGTCGCAAAGCGGTGACTTTATACATGGTCACTGGGGCGAGCCGTCCCTTGACGAAGATCGAGCCAAGCTCTTCCGATTCTACGTGCTGCTCCACCAGCCGGAACGTCTCCTCGGTGACCAGCACTTCGCCCGCGCGCGCCTCATTCTGGAGCCGGGCCGCGACATTGACGACGTCGCCGATGACGGTGTAGCTCAAGAGCTGGGGTGCGCCGATGGTGCCAACAACCCCCTGGCCCGTGTTTATACCGATCCCGAAGCTGGCGCGCTGTCCGCTCCGTGACACTGTCTCGGCAAAACGCCGCTGCATCGCCATCGCTGCCCGAACTGCGAAGAGTGCGTGCTGTTCGAGCTGCATCGGTGCGCCAAACAGCGCCATGATTGCGTCGCCAATGAACTTGTCAACCGTCCCCTGGTGCTCAAAGACGATGTCGGTGGCCGCCGTCAGGTAGCTGTTGAGGACTTCTACCACTTGTTCGGGCGCCAGCCGCTCCGACATCCCGGTGAACCCGCGAATGTCGGCGAACATCACGGTCAGCTCGCGGCGATCCCCGCCGATCCTGAGCTGGTCCGGACCCTGCCGCATCAGCTCCTGGAAGACGCCGCGCGGCATGAACCGCCCGAAGATCTGCTCCATCTGCGAACGCTCGGCGGCGGCCTTGCGGCGTTCTCGCTCCAGCCGCTCGCGCTCGGTATGATCCTCCAGCACCAGAACGTAGCCGACGGTCTGGCCGGCCTCATCTCGCAGGGGCGAGAGGTGGTGCTTGAAATGGACGTATCCGCGCCCGTCGATGACGCCGGCCATCTCGAAGCCCTGAACCGTTGCGCCCGGCTCGTTGCCGTCTCCAATGAACGGCGGCCCCAGCAGGTTCAGGAAGTGCGGCGGCAGGAAGGCGTCGAGCCGCTTGCCGACCATCTGATCGGACGTGGTCAGGAACAGCTCGGCGGCGGCCGGGTTGGCGCTGGTCAGCGTGCCGTCGCGGTCAACGGCGATGATGCCGCTGCTCACGCTGCGGAGGATGCGCTCCTGCGTCGTCTTCATCGCCGTGATCTCGCGGACCTGCGCCTCAAGCCGCTGGTGCAGCCGCGCATTCTCGATGGCCGCCGCCGCGACGTTCGCGAACGCCGTGACGAGATCCAGGTCAGACGGTGTGAACAGCTCGGCCCCGAGGCTGTTGTCGATGTACACCACGCCGATCACCTCGCCGCGCACGACGAGCGGCGTGCAGATGACCGAGCGCAACGCCTGTACTACGACGCTCTCGAACGCCTTGAAGCGCGGGTCGGCGACCGCGTCCCCGAGCAGGAGCGGCTTGCCGTCTCGGAAGACGGACCCGACGATATTCCGCGAGATCGTCGCGTCCTCCGCGACGCCCTGGGCATCGAGGTTGCGCCCGACCTCGAACGCGAGCTGCCCGGTGTCGTGGTTCCTGAGCATGATGCAGGCGCGCTCGGCCCCGGTCATCTCGACCAGGCTGTTCAGCACCGATTCGAGCGTCTCGGCCACGTCGAGGCTGGCGTTGATCCGCTGGCCGATCTCCTGGAGCGCGGCCAGCCTGCTGGTGCTCAGGTCGCGTAGGGACGGGCGGGGCGGGATCACCCGCGTCGGCTGGTGAACCTCTTCCACCTCCAGCACACCGATCGTGATGTTGTCAGCACCGCCCCGTTGATTCGCCAGCTCGACGAGGCGGGTGCAGGCCTGCTGCGGCGCGGACTCCTGGACGATCTGCGCGAGCTCGTCGTCCGAGATGTGGCGGGTGATGCCGTCCGAGCAGATCACCAGCCGGTCGCCAGCCTCCAGCGGCTCGCGGAACAGGTCCGGGTGGACGGACGCCCGAAAGCCGAGGCAGCGGGTCAGGGTGTTGCGGCCCGGGTGCCGCGCGACATCCTCCGGGCGCAGACGGCCGGCGCGGACCTGTTCGGCGGCGACGGTGTGATCGCGGGTGATCTGACGAACGGCCGCGTCACGCAGCAGGTACGCGCGACAGTCGCCGGCGGAGACCACCCAGGCGACGTCCTCCTTGACGACGAGGCCGAGGAGCGTCGCGGCGTGCAGGCGTGCCGGATCGGACGAGTCCTGCGCGCGCGCCCACAGGATCCGGTTGGCCGTCTCGGCGGCGGTCAGGAGCTGCTGGCCGGGATCGGTGACCTCCGGCCCCCAGCCGGCGCCGAGCGTCGCCTCGACGGTGAGGCGGGCGGCGTCGCGGCCGGTGCCGAACTGGCTCAGCCCGTCCGCGATGACCCAGATCGATGGCTGACGCGGGTCATCGTCGAACTCGTCCGGCGTGAGAGAGCCGCACCAGTCCTCGTTGACCGCCCGCTGACGGCCGAGGTCGGTCATGAGCGCGCCGGTGACCTGGAGCGGCATTGGGGAATGGGCCTCCGCGGCCGGCGAGGACGTGGAGACGCGCCTCACGTCGAGGCGACGTGCATGGCAGGCCCCGCATCCCGCCCGATGCGTGGGCAGTGTAACGAAAAGGGCCGCGCGTGACGAGTCACGCGCGGCCCGCATCGGCGACGAGAGGCCTCAGCTCTTGAAGTAGAACTGGGCCGGTCGGGACGTGCCCGGGGTCTTGCCGTCCGGGCTGTTGAACTGGCGGGCAGGGATGTTGCCCATGGTGTTCTTGATCAGCCGGACGCCCGACACGGCGGCGGCCAGCCCGACCACGCCCGACATGAAGACCTCGTCCACGACGGTGGCCCAGATCTCCTTGCCCAGCTTGACCTGCTCGGCCTCCGGCACGCCGAACGCCTTCTTCCACTTGTCCATCACTTCCTTGATCTTGCCGGGCGGCTCCTTGCCCTGCGCGCCGTTGGACTGGAACCACGTCGCGTAGAGCGCACCGCCGCCGCCCGTCTGATCGAACGGGAAGACGTGGCCGGGGAAGGTGTAGAGGTGCTCCGAGCCGTCGTTCTGCCAGGCGTAGATCTGGTTCTCGTTGGCAGCGTTGCGCTTCTGACCGAAGCTCCGCTCCAGCTCCTTGACCTGGAGCTCGATGCCGATCTTCTTGAGCTGCCCGGCCAGCATCTCGCCGATGCGGGTGAACTGGATGAACTGGCCGCCCCAGGTGTCGAGCACCAGGCTCAGGCGGCCCTTGCCGTCGGTTCGGAGGCGGAAGCCCTCGC
>JADZEM010000185.1 GCA_020850535.1 Chloroflexota bacterium | reverse complement strand
GGAGGTCCACGTCTGTCACCTGCCACCCGGCACCAGCAAGTGGAACAAGATCGAGCATCGGCTGTTCTCGTACATCACCCAGAACTGGCGCGGCAAGCCGCTCGTCAGCTACCAGACCATCGTGAGCTTGATCGCGGCCACGACGACGCGCAGCGGCTTGACGGTCCACTGTGAACTCGATACCGACGCCCACCCGACCGGACGCAAGGTCACCGACGCCCAGCTCGCCAGCATCAACCTCGAACGAGACACCTTCCACGGGCAGTGGAACTCCCGCATCCGTCCACGCTCACGTCCATATGAGACACTTATTTCGTAGCAGTTCCAAAGAAGTTGGAGACCAACGATCTTCGATGGTGCACAGGCGGAATTCCTTCCTAAAATGACGGCGGTTCTTCACTGCGAATATAGGTGACGAACGGAAGATTCGCGAGATCGCACGTCCTCCGCAGTGGTATGCGTACGGTGATTCTTTCTGACATCCGGTTCACTATTTGAGCCTCAAGCTCTAGAGGAATCGAGGAATCTGGAGGATTTACATACACCACAAACTGATACATCCGATCACGGTCGTGATCGACTCGAAATTGGTGGTAGATGCTGCTTGGAAGTAGAGGACAGTCCCGCATACGCTCTGACTCTGTGGTGTCCCGGCCGTACATTGATGCCACCCCAATGCCCATGCTTACAAGCACTAGGATGAACACGGTCGCGACATACCAGTGCCGGCCAGATAACTTGGTCACTACTCTCAATTCCGTAGCGACACGGAGACGTGGCCTGTAGTTTTCACTAGGTTCAATCTGAGATCGCTCAAAGAGGACATGATTCTGCCTCTTCGCGGGGTCGACTTAGCCGCGAGCATCATGATACGAGGGTCATGTTTAGAAGTCAATGTTTAGAATGTGCGATACATCAGTTAGACGGAAGTTGCACAAAATCTCGTTGGTATCGCTAGTTTGCCCTGATGGTTGATGGTCAGCCCGTAGGGCGACAGCGGTCGAACAAATTGAGGGCGTTGCTCGGGTGAGCGGGTGTGCGCTGGGCGGCCGGGCGAGACATCAAGATCGAAACGGTCGGGGAGCAGCTCAGCGCCGAGGTGAACGGTCCTTCCGGTAAGGGCTCAGCCTGTTGAAAAAGTCGCTTGCAGTCCTGCAGTGAGCTTCAAATCATCGCTGAGGCGGCTTCAAACGGCCGAAATCGACCGCCTCAGAGCGATCTGGCCTGTCGATCGACGGCCACGAGTAGGTCTCCGAGAGGTTTTCCAACAGCCTCGGCTCTTATCGGAAGGACGGAAGGGCATCGCGGGCCACCTGGTCGGGGCTACATTGGCACTCCTGGTGAGGAGATCAGGGAGCAATGATGGAAACCATCAGGGCCGGATCTCATGAGCTGCGAGCAGGGCCTCTGAACACCGATCACAAGTCACAAGCGCGATCTCCACAAGCGACCAAGTGTCCAATCCTGGAATATCTACGTCTGGCCGTCCCTCATCACGCTGCAAGGCCCGACGTCGCATGAATGATGCGCATGCAGCAGCGTACCGAGTGATCGATACATACAGATTTGGTAGTTCAGCAAGCGCTGCCGTATTCACTTCCACCTACCGGGACAGCCACCTGGACGATCTCCCGTCCTGAACCGGCCGTCCGGCGGGGTACAACTCCTGGCAGGCCCCCAGGCCCGGAGGATGACCCACGGTGGCAGACACGGACCGCGAGCGTTGGAATCGGCGCTACGCAGATCGACTGGAGCAGCGCGACTACGCATTCGAGCCCAGCCGCTGGCTGCTGGAGATCGCCGACCAGCTTCGGCCGCCGCGCGCCGACGCCCGGGCGCTCGATCTCGCGTGTGGTGGCGGCCGGAACGCCGTCTGGCTGGCCGAGCGGCGCTGGACGGTAGACGCCTGGGACCTGTCCGACGTGGGGCTGGCGATCCTGTCCCGGGAGATCGACGAGCGGGCGGCCCGGGGCGCGCCCGTCGAGGTCTACCCGCAGCAGATCGACCTGGACACGGCCACGATCCCCGAAGGCGTCTACGACCTCGTCCTGAACATCCTTTTCCTGGACCGCCGTCTCTGGCCGCAACTGGCCGCCTCGCTGCGGCCGGGCGGGCTGCTGGTGTTCCAGACGTTCGTCGACGCGCCCGGCGGCCGAACCTCGGAGGTCAGCCCCGAGCACCTGCTCCAGAGCGGCGAGCCACGAGCAGCGTTCGAGGCGCTCGGCCTGGAGACCCTCTCCTACGACGAAGCAGGCGAGCGGTCATCCGCTCGCCTGCTCGCCCGCAAACCGTAGAGGTCGCACAGGCCTGGCCGCACTGGCCCTCATATCGCGTTCAGCGAGCCATTCTGTCAATACGTCAATGCTGTCGGAGGGGGTATCCCCCGCCCGCCGCCTGACCTTCCTACTGGGACTCCTAGAAGTACGACGCCAGCTTTGCCGACTCGCGCTGCCGGAACGCCAGGTTGATCCGCAGCCGCTCCAGGTGCTGATCCAGGGTCTTCTGGCCCTGCCGCACACGCGGCACTGCGAAGAACTCCTCGATCTCTGCCGCAAGCTCGGGCGTCGAGAGCGCCGTGATCCCGGCCAGCATCCGGACGTGCGTATTGTCTGGATACTTCGCCACCATCTCGTCCCAGTGCGTTTTGACGTACTGCCAGGCCAGCTCGCCGCCGTCCAGGTTCGTCATCAGCGAGCCGATCAGGAACGGCGCGTTCTGGGTCCGAATCTCGGAGGTCAGCGTCTGGTCCAATGTCCGCTGGAGCAGCGCCCGATCCGGGAAGCTCGCCAGCGAGAACAGGTAGCGCGTCTCCTCCTGGGGAGTCGCGGCCGACTTGTACCGCGCCCAGAAGAGATCGTAGGTGGCGGCGTCGCCGGTGTGAGCCGCGATCGAGATGACGGCCGGCACCACGTCGCGATCCACGGCCGAGCGGTCCTTGACGTAGGCCGCGTGCAGCTCGCGCGCTCGCTGCTGGGTCGGCGCGTCCTCGCCGGTCGTGGCGAGCGCCGCGATCAGCGTCCCGCGTAGCTGGGCCGTCAGGTCAGCCTCGCCGTTCTTGCGCTCCCAGCCGAGCCGCTGGACGCTCGGCCCAACCAGGTCGCGGACCAGCCCCTGCAGCTTCGGGCGGTCCGCCTTCGGCAGCATCCGATTCAGGAACTCCAGCCCGCCCAACACCGCCAGCCAGACGTTCCGGTCCGTCTCGGTCCCGAACAGCTTCGCCAGGGCCAGGAAGTCGGCGACCGGCGTCAGCCCGGCCAGCACCGAGGCCCAGGTATCGCTGACGAGGTTGAACCGCTCGACCGGGCTCAGCGTGTCCTGCACCGAGGCCGTCAGCGCCTTGAGCAGCTCAGGGGTGTAGCGGGCGCGGAAGAAGCCGGCTCCACGGTCGTTCCCCACCACCCACTCGACGGGCGCGCCGAAGTCCACCGTGGCCGAGCCACCCTCGACCAGCACCTTGCGGGTCTCGATGCCGTCCGCCGTCTTGACGCGCATCATCACCGGCACCTGCCAGTTGACCGACGCATCGTCGTCGCTGGCGAGGTAGCGGAACCGCTGCTGCGAGAGCATGATCCCGTTGCCGTCCGCCGTCTTCGCAACGCTCACGACCGGGTGGCCGCCCTGGAAGATCCACGAGTCCATGATCTTGCGGCTCGGCTCGCCGGTCGCCTCTTCGATGGCGTCCCAGAGGTCCGTCGTCTCGGCATTCGCGTACTCGTGCGACTTCAGGTAGAGGGCGATGCCCCGCTGGAACTCCTTCGCGCCAAGGTACTGCTCCAGCATCCGCAGCACCGCTGCGCCCTTCTCGTAGGTGAGGATGTCGAACATGCTCTCACACTCTTCGGGGCGGCGGACCGTGAACTCGATGGGGCGGGTGCTTCGCAGGCCGTCCGTCATCATCGCCGACGAGCGGCCGATGCTGAAGCTATTCCAGCGCTGCCACTCCGGGCGGAAGGCGTCAACGGCCAGCATCTCCATGAACGTGGCGAACGCCTCGTTCAGCCAGATGCCGTTCCACCACTTCATCGTGACGAGGTCGCCGAACCACATGTGGGCGATCTCGTGAGCGATGACGTCGGCGACGCGCTCCAGGTCGGCGTGCGAGGCGATGCTGGTGTCCGCCAGCAGGGCCGTCTCGCGGTAGGTGATCGCGCCGAGGTTCTCCATCGCGCCGGCTGCGAAGTCTGGCAGCGCGATCATGTCGAGCTTGTCGCCCGGGTACGGGATGCCGTAGTAGTCGGCGAAGAACCGCAGCGTGAACGCGCCGACCTCCAGCGCGAAGTCGGCCATGTGCCGCTTGCCGGGCACGAAGACGATCCGCAGCGGCGTGCCGTCGACGTCCACGGCGTCGGTCGCTTCGAGCTTCCCGACGACGAAGCAGACGAGGTATGTCGACATCTTGATCGTGTCGGCAAACCTGACGGCGATCTTCCCGCTGTCGAGCTTCGTCTGCGAGAGCTCGCGACCGTTCGAGACGGCCATCAGCCCCTCGTCCACCACCAGTGTGACCGAGAAGACGGCCTTCATCTCCGGCTCGTCCCAGCAGGGGAACGCCCGGCGGGCATCGACCGCTTCCATCTGGGTCGTGGCGATGACCTGCCGCTCCCCATTCGAGTCGGTGTAGGTGCTGCGGTAGAAGCCGTGCAGCCGGTCGTTGAGGACGCCGTCAAACTTCAGTGAGAGGGTCCAGGCGCCCGGCGCGGCCGTCCCGCTGAGGGTGATGCGGGCGCGCTCCTCGTCCGGGACCATCTCGACGGTTCCGGTCAGCGACGCGCCGGCGGCATTGGAGAGCGTCACGCTGGACAGCTCCATGTCGACGGCGTTCAGCAGGATCTCGGTGACCGGCTCGGAGATGGCGAGCGTCACGCGCTCGTCGCCGGTGTAGGTGAATGCGGCAAGGTCCGGGGCGAGCGTCAGCTCGTAGCGCTCCGGCAGAACGGACTTCGGCAGCCGGTAGGTGCGCTCGTCTGGCAGCGACGCATGGACGGTAGCCGGGTCGGACACGGCGTGACTCCCCCGCGAAAGATCAGGATACTCGTGACTCTGCCATCAGTATGACCAGCAGCCGACAGTGGTGACCAGAAGCCCCCGCCTGGGACATGGGCAATGGCCTGTTGGGCGCGCCGCGCAGCCTGGTCGGGGCTTGATGGCGTGTGATGCATTGCTGCGGTACACGCCCCGTCCACACCCTACCATGGGGCCCCTGTATCCCCACGGCCCCCAACCCCTCTCCCTCAAGGAGCGAGGGGAGACACACGAGTTGCAGGTGGCCTCCCCCTCTCCCTGTGCGCGGGAGAGGGGGTCGGGGGGTGAGGGTTTCTGCGTTCTGGGGGCCCCAACGAACACGCGCCTGCCCACGGGCGACACGGCGACTGTGGCACAATCTCGCCCGCCAGCAGCGGCGCTGGCGCCATTGAATGCGGGGAGTGAAGGCATGGCGGTACGCGAGGCAGCAGACAACGGAGCCGTCCTGCCGACTGCCGCTCAGCCGGCAAGCTCACCTGCTGCCCCGACTGGTGAGGTCACCCTCAAGACGCGGCGCGGACAGGTCGTTCTGGCGAGCTTCACCACGGCCCACTTCTCGCACCACGTCAGCAACAGCCTCCTGAATCCGCTGCTGCCGTTCATCCGCGACGCCTTCGCCCTCAGCTACGACCAGTCGGGCTGGCTGGTCTCGGCGTTCAGCCTCAGCCTGGGGATCTCGAACGCGCCCATCGGCGTGCTGGCTGACCGGTTCGGCTCGCGGCTGGTGATCGTCGTCGGGCTGTTGCTGACCGGGCTGGTGAGCGCGGCCATCGCGTTCTCGGGCAGCTACTGGCAGCTGTTCGGGCTGCTGATCGTGCTCGGCCTGATCGCCGGCTCGTACCACGCGCCGGCCTCGGCGCTGATGTCGCGAATCTTCCCAGCCTCGGTGCGTGGCAGCGCTATCGGACTGCACACCACCGGCGGCCACCTGAGCTTCTTCATCGTGCCCGCCACGGCCGGCTGGCTCGTCACGCAGACGGGCGCCTGGACGACGCCGTACCTGTGGCTGTCGTTCGCGCCGGTGCTGGCCGGGCTGTGGCTGTGGACCGTCGCACCCGGCCACCACCAGCGCCCCGCGGGCAAGACGGATCGCCTGGCCGTGTTCCGCGAGCTTGGCGTCGTGGTGCGAACCGTCGGGCCACTGGTGTCAGCATCTATCGCGTTCCAGGTCGTGTTCGCAGCGCTGCTGGCCTTCATGACGCTGTATCTGGTTGACGTTCGCGGCATCGAGCCGGCCTGGGCTGCCGTGCTGTTCGGCGTGCCGCAGCTGGTGGGCCTGATCGGGTCGCCGTTGGGCGGCCTGCTCTCGGACCGGATCGGGCGGCGCGGCGTCATCCTGATCGCGCTTGGGCTGATGGGGCCATCGCTCTGGGGCATCACCACGCTGCCAACAGAACTCCTGGTGATCCCGCTGACGGGTGTCGGCATCGCCGCTGCCATGCGCCTGACCTGCACCGAGGTGCTGGTGATGGACAGCGCACCCGCCCACCGCCGCGCCACGGCCCTCGGAGCCTACCACATGCTGGTGCAGCAGTCAGGCGGCATCGCAGCGCCAGCGCTCGGCATCCTGGCGGCCAGCATCGGCATCGGGCCGGCCTTCGGCGGCGTCTGCGCGGCCCTCGGGCTGGCGTCCATCGCCGTGGTCGTCTTCAGCAGGAAGCTGTAGACCTACTCCCTGAGCGACCGCACCCCTGACAGCGCCCCTGCCACCGCCATCAGCCCGATCCACCCGGCGATCAGCCCCATCACGGGGCGGGGGCCGTAGAGGTCGATCAGGAAGCCGCCGAGCGCCGTCCCGAACGACATCGCGCCGAACGACAGCAGCCGGTAGACGCTGTTGACGCGGCCCTGGATCGCGTCCGGAATCAGCGCCAGCCGGTACGACACCTGGGTGATCCCCGTCATCGTCTCCATCATGCCGGCGAAGTACAGCCCGAGCCCGATCAGCAGTACCGACGACGAGACCGTCACCAGCGCCAGGGCCAGCGCGTGCACCCCGACGATCCCGATCATGTGCCAGCCAACGGGGATGCGGCGTCGCAGCCAGGGCGTGATCGCCGCCGCCGAGAGCCCGCCCGAGCCGGCCACGCTGAAGAGCAAGCCGATCTGGGCCGGCTCGAACCCGAGATCCTGGCGCGCCAGCACCACCACGGTCAACATGACCGGCGCAAAGCCGAACCGGTGCACCGTGTTCAGCACCATCAGCATGCGAATGGCGTACTCACGCCAGACGTAGTGCAGGCCGTCTCGGATCGACTGCATGATCCCAGCCTGCCCCGCCCTGGGCCGGCTCGCCTGGAACGGCGTCCTGATGCCGAGCAGCGCCAGCACCGACACCATGAACGTGCCGCCGTTGACGCAGTATGCGAGCACGCCGCCGATCACCGCTGTCGGCGCAAGCTGCACGATCATGCCGCCCAGGCCCGGACTGGCGAGCTGCGCCACCGCCTCGGAGGTCGAGTTGAGCGCCTGGGCCGAGGCGATCTGCCGCTTCTGCACCACACGCGGCAGGGCCGCCACCTGACAGATGTTGTAGAACGACTGCGCCGACCCGAGCGCCAGCGCCACCGCCAGCAGCCACCAGCCGGTGAGCAGCCCGAGCATCCAGGCCAGCGGGACGGTCATCACGGCGATACAGCGGCTGGTGTCGCAGACGATCATCACCTTGCGGCGGTCCCAGCGGTCCACCAGCGCGCCGGCCGGCAGCCCCAGGAAGATCATCGGGAACATCAGCGCGCCGCCGACCAGCCCGGCCATCGTCGGCGATTCGCCGAGCGCCAGCACCAGCAGCGGCGCGGCGATCTTGACAACGCCGCTGCCAACGCTGGAGATGGTCTGGCCGCCCCAGATCCTCAGAAACTCGACGTTGCGGAAGAGTCGGTCAGCTTTCGGTCGCTCTTCTGCGGCCGGCGCTTCGGGGGCCTGGGCTATCGTCGCCAGCGTGGTCGCTCCAGTTCGCACAGCCCCAGCGGGGCGGGCCAGAATCGGCGCCCGGCCAGCCGGCGGCCGAGCGCGCCCGCTCAGCATGCGGGCCTCGCCCCGATTGTACGCCGGCCGGCCGCTCCACGCCCGACGCCGCGCTCACGCCGTAGAGCGATTGCACGTCGGGCACGGCGTGCGGCGTCGTCGGGGCTTGAAAGCCCCGCCTACCATCCTGCAGTCGCTGCGCGACGCTTCAGTCTCACCGATCGACGGCTGCTCTCGGCTGCCGTCGCTGCGCGACGGCATGAGTGTAGTCGGGGGCTTCAGCCCCCGACTGCGCGTCTTGCCGCGTTCCACGAACGCCAACGAACATGCGAACGCCCTGTGCACGCGGCCGCATGGGATGCTGTGCGCCGGCGACCGCACGCAGACCGGAGCGATCAAGCCCGCCGAACCGCCCGCCGAGCCATCGTCAGAACACGCCATCATTCGGCCCTTTTGTCACATTTGTCTTGTGACAATACTTGCAGCATTCATCAAGATATCCTTCTCATACTCTGATCCAATCCTATGCTAGATTCTTTCCCGATTCGGGGGTAGAATCGAGAACAGGTATGCGGGCCGTGGCGTGCCCGCGCTCGGGCGGCGGCGCCCGGAGCTCGTACCAGGAGGGCTCAGATGCCAATCGGCGGCTTTGCGAATCGCGTCGCCCGCGTGGATCTCACGTCGGGCGCGGTCAGCTACGAACCGATCCCTGAAACGTGGGCGCTCAAGTACATCGGGGCGCGCGGACTGGGCGTGCGCTACGTCCTCGAACAGGGGCCGGGCGTCGATCCGCTCGGTCCAGATAACCTGCTCTGCTTCATGAACGGTCCCCTCACCGGGACCGAGGCCAACATGAGCGGCCGGATGGCCGTCGTGACCAAGTCGCCGCTCACCGGCGGCGTCACCGACAGCCACCAGGGCGGCTGGTCGGCCGCGCGGCTGCGCTGGGCCGGCTTCGACGGGCTGCTCTTCATCGGCAAGGCCGACAAACCGGTCTACGCCTACGTCGAGAACGGCTCGCTCTCCCTGCACGATGCCTCGGACCTGTGGGGCAAGGGCGTCCACGAGGTCGTCAAACACTTCCAGGCGAAGCACGGCGAGAAGGATCTCAGCGTCATCACCATCGGGCCAGCCGGCGAGAACAAGGTCAAGTACGCCTCCTGGCTGAACGAAAACGACCGCTCGGCCGGGCGCGGCGGCACCGGCGCGGTCGGCGGTTCCAAGAACCTGAAGGCGATTGTCGTCAAGTCGGCCCGCCAGACGCCGAAGGCGGAGGACGCCGAGGCCTGGCCGGCGGCCCGGCGGCAGGCGCTCGCCACCATCATGGACGAGAAGAACGTGACGGCCCCACGCAAGGGCGGCCTCTCCGTCTACGGCACGAACGTCCTGATGAACATCACCAGCGCCATGGGCGCGCTGCCCGCCAGGAACAGCCAGGTGACCTCGTTCGGGGACCGTGCGGAGAAGATCAGCGGCGAGTACGTCAACGATCACTACCTCGTGCACAACCCGACCTGCCACGCCTGCCCGGTCGCCTGCAAGAAGGAAGTCGAGATCAAGGAAGGCCCGTACACCGGCCTCCGCATGGAGAGTGTCGAGTACGAGAGCGCCTGGGCGCTCGGCGCGAACTGCGACATGGACGACATCCCGACCGTCGCCAAGCTCATCGACCAGTGCAACGACTACGGGATGGACACCATCGAGCTGGGCAACACCTTCTCGGTCTTCATGGAGGCATCCGAGCGCGGCTTCGTGAAGGACTTCCCGGGGCTGGCCTGGGGCGACGCACCGAGCATGGTCGCCATCACCGAGAAGATCGCGCGGCGCGAGGGCGTCGGCGATGTGCTGGCCGAGGGCACCGAGCGCGTGGCCCAGCACTACGGCCACCCCGAGATCTCGATGACCGTCAAGGGCCAGGCGATCCCAGCCTACGATCCGCGCGGCCTGAAGGGCATGGGCATCGCCTACGCCACCAGCAATCGAGGCGCCTGTCACCTGCGGGCCTACACTCCGGCCTCCGAGCTCGGCCTGATCGAGCCGAAGACCGACCCGCTGGCCTGGGAGGGCAAGGGCGGCCTGACGAAGATCCTGCAAGACGTGCTGGCGTTCTCGGACAGCCTCGACCTCTGCAAGTTCAGCGCGTTCGCCGAGGGGCCGGAGGAGTACGCCGCCCAGTACGCGGCGATCACCGGCCGGCCGTTCACCGTGGACGACGTCCTCAAGACCGGCGAGCGGATCTACAACCTGGAGCGGCTCTACAACAACCTCGCCGGCTACGGCGAGGGGTCAGACTACCTGCCGACGCGCTTCACCAAGGAGCCGTCCACGATGCCCGGCTCTGAGGGCCACGTCTGCGAGCTGGACCAGATGCTCGAGGAGTACTACAAGGAGCGCGGCTGGGAGCATGGCGTTGTGCCGGCGTCCAAGCTGGCCGAGCTGGAGATCGACTACCAGCCGGCGGGCGCGAGGTAGGGACCACCCGCGTCTGGCGTTATCAGTTGACGCCGCTCCCCGGGGCGCTGGGGAGCGGCGTTGTCGTTCATGCGCTGCGCGTGCCTACTACTGCGCCATGGTGAATACGAGGGGTGTCATCCCGACCGAAGCGAGGCACGAGCGGAGCGGAGGGATCTTCTCCGGCCACACACCAGGTCCACCGGGGAAGATCCCTCGACTTCGCTCCTT